>DATLVQ010000062.1:0-16839 GCA_035577325.1 Bryobacteraceae bacterium
AGTTACGGTTCAGCAGGCAATAGTTGTCCATTCCCGTTGGCGTAAACGAATCACCGACGAAGAAGACGGTTTCGCCATTGTCCTTCTTGGCCACGAGTCCGCCGTGATAGATCGTCTGGCCGGGGAAGTAGGAATAAGAGAATTCGAATTCGTTCCAGCGCTGCGTTGCGCCGTGCTCCATCACATGCATGCTGTGAATGGCATTCGGCGTTAGACACGGCATGCGATAGGCGGCGGGATGCTCTAAAATGTCGCGCATTTCGCGGCAGAAGTAGACAGGGCAATGGAACTCGTCGGCCGCCGCCTGCGCGAGGTCGGAATGGTCGTCGTGGTAGTGCGTGATGTAGATGCCGTCGAGTTGCTTGATGACGCCTTCGCGTTGCAGGCGCTTGACCTCGTCGACGACCTTGCCATTTCCGCAATCGACCAGGAATGCAGCGCGCGTGCGCGAGACGATCAGGCGGGAATTGGTGATCGAGAGGATCCAACTCGGCAGTTTTTCCTGGACGGTCTCGGCGATCGGCATCCATTGGACCGGCGTGGAGCCGAGAACACGCGCAGCCATGGCGCGTATTTTGTCGTCGCCACGATACCAGCGCAAAGCGTCGATGGCGAAGTGGCTGGCGAAGACCGCCCGTAGCCGGCGGACAAGCTTGTCGATTGCCTCGCCCGGATCGCGGATGACCGGCCCGCGCGCCGGAATCAGGATATCCGGCTTCCACGCGGCAATCTTGCGCAGGCTTTGGACGATGTCGCCCGCGCGGGCGGCCCAGCCATGATAACCATCCTCTTCTACCTGCGAAATGGCGTCCTGGAGACTGAACAAATCGAGAAGCTGGCCGGGGCCGTAAATGAGGTCGCCGACACATGCGATCCGCTTGCCGTCCGCCTCGATGAGGTATGATACTGCGCCCCGCGTATAGCCAGGCGTCGCCATGACGCGGATCGGGAGACCTTGCCAGTCAATCGTATCGCCGTCGCGGACGGTTCTGGACACCGGGATCGGTTCGGCGAGAATGCGGCTGGACTGGTTGGCGTAATCGTGGAAGCGCGCGGTGCGATAGTGCTCCCAAAACGAACCGATATCGGTGAACAATACTTTCTCCGCCTCTGGCGCGACCGCTTTGGCGCCTTGTACCACAAGCTGACGGCCGGCCCACACCACATCACGGCGATGATGGGTGAACAGAACCTGGTCCGCTACAGCCGGCTTCGGACGAGGATCGCCGTAGATGGCCAGCCTTTGGCCGTTGCGCTGGATCAACACGCCATTCACCGGACCGCGGATTACTGTGAAGCCGGCCGCGATCTTCTCGACTGGGGCTGAGGGTGCGGCGGACGTTGCGAGAATCGCGCCAGCAACGAGGGGAGCCAGGCATGTCCGACAGATGATCATAAACGCTCCTCTTTCAAGAGCCGATCTTGCCGCGAAGTATGGTGATCGAAGCCTTGGGCAATGAGTACACGGCGTCTTGACTTCCGCGCACCGTTGACTTCACCTGCGGGCCGTCGGGTTGCGCGCGCCCTTCCGCGCCGTTCGGGCGCCACTGGTATTCGCTGGCGCCGAAAGTGATGCGGTCGACCGGCCCCGTGAAGTACCGGTCCGGCTTGGCCTCAGCGTCCCTGAACTTGATGTGTACGCCGTGCGCCCGGTTTCTGTCCTTGTTCACCAGCATGAGGGACCACTGACCATCGGGACGCTCGACTACGTAGGCGGTTACCAGCAGGTTACCGAACGCGTCGAGTGCATCGCTCGTGGCGCGAAATACTTTGTGAGTCTGATCCACCGGCTGCACCCACTCCTGATTGATTAACTGCGCGGCGAAGTAACTCGCATTGTAGTTCGTGATGTTGAAATCGCGGTCCACCAGGAACATGCCGAACGAGCCCCACGAATCGTTGCAGCCGCGCGACAGCCGTCCGGGAATGTAGTGGAAGAAGTAGTTCCCGGTCCCGCCATTGGCGAACAGTGCTCCAGTATAGTCCGCCCACCACAGGCCGCCCATGATGTCCACGAAGGCCTCGCTGACGGACGCTCCGAGGTTGACTTCGGTAACGAAAATCGGTGTGTTCGGGGGCAGCCCATCATCTTTATAGGTCTGGATGATGTGAGCGATATGCTCGGGTTCCCGATAGAGATCATTCCATGAGGTGTTGCAGGATTCGTATGGATAATGTTCGAAAGAGAGAAACGAGAACTCCTGGATGCGATCATGCTCCCTGAGGTAATCGAAAAACCGGCCCAGCCACGAGACGCGCCCTTCGGAATCCGGCCATACCCGGACATCTTCAACGACTCCCTCAAACGACGGGCCTCCAAGTTTCAACGCGGGATCTACTTTATGAATCGCGACCGCGAACTGGATGTAAAGCGCCGCGTAGTCTTCGGGAAGCATGTGCTGGCCGTCGGCTTCCTCGCCCATCTCGACGTAGGAGATGGGATAGCCACGGGCCTTGATATAGGAGATTTGCGCCGCAGCATCTTCGGGCGTGGAATACAGCAGCGCCACTGGGATCATCGCCGGTAAACCGCGCGTCACGCCGCTGGTATAGAACAGATCGAAACCGACCTGGTCGCCACTAGCTTCGGTCATGTCCGTCGCGGCATGCCATGGATCGACCGAAGAGCATTGCGTAATCGATTGCTGGCGGTTGGGGACGTGCTTCAAAATGTCGTGAAATTCGCCATCGCCGGACATTGTACCGGCGTAGAGCTCACCGATGGCAAATCCCAGGCAGTTGCGGCGGTCCTCGGAGCCATGGGTGTCGCATGTGCCGGATGAGACCGTCATCCAGACGCGCAGGTAGCGGACCGGCGTCATCCAGGATGCCAGCCGGATCGTCACTGTGCCGCCCTTGCCGTCATGAACCGAGCCCAGCGGAAACGTTTGCCAAATGCCGCTCGCAGGCGCGTTGAAGGGGTCGCGGTCACCGGTCCAGTACTGCACGCGATACTTGGTAGCGTAGGGCGCGGCCCACGCGACCCGGATGGCGTTGATTTCGAGCTTGCTGTCCAGATCCACCGTGACCCATTGGGGATGGTCTTCTTCACCGGTGAACACTTTCGTCAAATACGGATTGCTTTTCCAGTAGGAATTCGGATCGCCGTCGGTGAGGCGCGAGTACCCGTCGCCGTCGCCATTGCTGAAGCCCCGGTGAGGGAGCGGCGCGGCCCAGGAATGCCGGATCATTTCCGATGGAAGCGCCTCACCGACGAAGTAGCCTTCCTTCGCGCGCGCATTACTCCACTTTCCTTTCGGATTCCAATGCCAGGCTTCGGCAAACAGCTCGGTGTTCTGGCGATAGCTCACGGTTTGCCAGCCCGCCGACTGAATTTTCCGGATGAAATCCGGCGTCATGACTTGGTCAGTGATATCGCCGCGCAGCCGGTCGATACCCGCGCCCAGCGAGCGGAAAGGGCTGAAGGTACTGACAGCGTGACTGGGCGTCGTATCCACCACGATATTTTGGGGCGGGGCATTGCGTTGCGCGCATGCCATCGGATTCAGTATTGCCGCGGCGCACAGCGTCCACAGAGCGCCTTTCAGGGCTGGATGGCCGATCGAGATTGTTTGCATGTTTTCCGTTTGCCTCGCAGTCAGCGCGCCCGGCTGCCCGGTGGCGCGGAACGAACAGTATACAAACCAACTCGCCCCGCGGCTCATCCTCTCGCCAGACAATGGCATGCCAAGGATCTGGGCCGGCTCGACCGAATGGCGAAATTGCACCCGTGGAACTGTAAGTCATTTTCTTGCAGCAAAAACAACGTTAGTTTCCGTTAACTACCGGCTCCGGGATAGGCAACTCCCTCCGGTGCGGAGTTTACCTCATCCAAAGACAGCGTTGACGGAAGCTCGGCGGAGGCTCACCATAGCTGGAAATCGCACTTAATCTTATGAGCACCTCAAGTCAGTTTTATACGGGCGCTGATCCATCGTACTTCCAAGCGCCAGAGCCAGTCAGAAAATCAGGTCTGCGAAATCTAGGTCGAATCATCGCGTTGGCCGTCGTACTAGGCCTGATCGTTTCTATCGGGATGGTGTTCATAGGCACGCGCTTGTTATGGGAGGCGCCCGCCGCCCCGCCGCAGGCAGAAATTCCGGTCCACAGACAACTGCGGCCCGAAGCCCATCTGGCCTTTAGCATTCAGGAGGTGGAAGTGAAACATGGTGGCCGCCGCCATCAAGCCACGCGGGGCATGAACGACGACTCGCCAGAGACCCAGACAGCCTGGCTGAAATTACCGTCGAATTCGCAAGTGCAGCAGATCATTCTGGAGGCTCCGCCGCTGCTTCCGCCGTTTCCCACCGAACACAATGTCACCGTTGGCACGCCGCGAGCGCGCCTTGTCCGTGCGTTCGGAAAACCTGATCTGAGAGCCCGGACAATGCAGCAGGAGAGGCTAATGGAAACCTACGTCTATGAGCAGCAGGACCGGGCAACACTCATACTGATAGAGGACGGCAACGTGGTTTCGGCGCACACCGGACCGCCGCAACGAATTCGGGTATTGTCATCAGAGCCTGATCCCGAGAACTGAGCAGGGCGCAGCGCTTTGCGCTTTCGAGCGCCGCCGAGCTGCGGTCCTCTGCCATGGGTGCGTTCTCTCTTACGCCTGATAAGTTGAGGCGCATAATCAAGAATTCCATACCGGCGTTGCTTCCGTGCTTGGCAACTTCGCTGCCGCCAGATCATGCCAGATGATCGTGCCGTCCTCTTTAACTTGCAATACACTAGTTGAGTCATCGCGGGCGGCAGTTTACAACCGCCAGGGAGGATGATCATGGATCACAACGAAACACATGGGGTCACGCGCCGCGCGTTTGCCGGCGCCGCGGCTTTTATGATCGTGCCGCGCCACGTGCTTGGGGCTCCGTTTATTCCACCGAGCGACCGGATCACGCTTGCCACGATCGGCTTGGGCCGGCAAGGCCAGGCCGTTACCATGAACCTGTTGGCGCGAGCTGACGTTCAAGTGACCGCGGTGTGCGACTGCAATCGCGGGAGCAAGGACTACGCCGAGTACGGGCCGAATCAACTATTGACCATGTGGCGCCGGCTGCTTGGGCCGGGCTATGAAAAATGGGGTGAGGATCTGTCGTCGCCCGGCGAGGTGCAGCTCACGCACGAGTTCAAGACCAGCCTAGGCATGGGCGGCCGCGAGCCCGTTAAGCGGGCAGTGGAGGCGTATTACGGCTCGCGTAAAGGCTCCGCGGCGGGTAGCTACAAGGGCTGCCGCGCGTACGCTGATTATCGAGAGCTGCTGGAGAAGGAGAAAGATCTGGATGCCGTGTACGTGGCGACTCCCGACCACTGGCACGCGCCGATCGCGCTTGCGGCGATGCGCAAACACAAGCATGTGCTTGGGCAGAAACCGATGGCGCACTCGATTGCCGACGCGCGTCGCATGGCCCAGATGGCCCGCGAGATGAAGGTAGCGACGTCGCTGACCGTAAACAACCCATCGAGCGAGCCGACCAAACTCCTCTCCGAATGGATTTCCGATGGCGCGATCGGGCAGGTGCGCGAGGTGCACAACTGGTCGAGCCGCCCGTTCTGGCCACAGGGGATCGACCGGCCGAAAGAAACGCAACCCGTCCCGGATGGACTGGACTGGAATCTTTGGGTGGGGCCCGCGCCCGAGCGCTCGTTCAACCACGCTTATCTGCCGTTCGTATGGCGCGGCTGGTACGATTTCGGTTGCGGCTCGTTTGGCGATATGGGCTGCTACAGTTTCGCCGGCGTGTTCAAAATTCTGGGACTCACACCGCCCACAATGGTGGAGGCGTGTTCGAGCGAATCTTACGACGAGACTTTTCCGAAAGCGTCGATTGTGCATCTCGACTTTCCGGCGCATGAGGGTCGCGCCGCGCTGCGCATGTCGTGGTATGACGGCGGCATGCGCCCACCGCGTCCTGCTGGCCTCAAGGCGGAGGACCAGCACTTTTTCCAGAGCGGCGAGGACAACGAAGGTATTCTCTACGTTGGCGACAAGGGACTGATTCTTGCCGCCTTCAACGGCAACAATCCGCGGGTTTACCCGGAATCGAAGAAATACCAGGCGCCCCCCAGGCAGCGAGGCGAGCGCGGCGGCTACCGCGATGTCGCCGTGGAGCAGTGGCTGGCGGCATGCAGAGGAAGCTCGCCGGCGCCTCTCGCCAATTTTGAAATTCAGAGCCCGGTAACCGAAGCATTCCTGCTCGGTTGTCTGGCCCAACGCTTTCCGGGCGAGCGCCTCGAGTGGGACACGGCGAACATGCACGTTACGAGTTCCGAGAAAGCCAACCGATATGTCGATCCGCCCGCGCGCAGTGGATTTTCGAGCTAGTTGCTATTGTGGCGCGGCATTTTCTTATTGGGAAGGGCTTGCGCTACTAATTGAGGAGAACATATGAAGCGCCGCGAGTTCATGATTCATTCGGGGATGGGAGCCTTCGCCCTTTCTGCATCGAGGGGTGCGGACGGGCAACCGGATAGCGACGCGAAACGCGAACGTGTCTGTGTCTCTTCGTGGAGCTTCCACAATCTCTTCACCGCCACGCACGATAAGAACGCGCAGCCCCTGGACAATCCTCTAAAGGCGCTCGATTTTCCCGAGATGATCGCAGACCGCTATCACGTCCATAATCTGGAGATCGTTTCGCCGCATTTTGAATCCAGCGAGCCTTCTTATCTTCGCGAACTCAGAGGCCGCCTGGAGCGCGCGCACTCGCGCCTGGTCAACATACCAGTCGATTACGACGAGCTCTGGGAGAAGCCGGCGCTTTCCGCGACCGACGCCAGGGAGCGCGAGAAGGCCGTTTCAATGTACGCCAAGTGGATCGATATCGCGCACGAAATGGGCGCCCTCTCGGTGCGCTGCGATCCAGGCATCATCAACCTAGCCGATCCATCGCCGACCATCGAGTCCTACAAGGCGCTGGTTTCCCGCGGCCGCGCCAAAGACATCCGCGTCATTGTGGAGAACCACGGGACGGCATCGAAACATCCCGAGGAATTAGTGCAAATCCTGAAAGCTTCGGGCGCGGGCGCGCTGCCGGATTTCGGCAACTTCCCCGACGAAGAAACGCGCGAACGCGGACTGCGCCTGATGTTTCCGCTTGCCGTGACCGTCTGCCACGCGAAATTGAATCCGTCAAGGTTCGATTTCGCGCGCTGTGTGCAAGTGTCCAAGGCTGCGAATTTCCACGGCGTGTATTCGATCGAAGCCGGGGGCCGCGGAGATCCGTACGAGGCTGTGCAGCAGGTAGTGGACGCACTGCTACAGAATTTGTGACGTGCCGGTGGAGTAGTGCCCGCGGCGTTACTCGTAGGGCACAAAGCCGTGCGTTTTGGTTTTCATCCGGTAGACCGAAGTCGTTGCCGTGATGTAAAGCGTACGGTAGTCCGCGTCGCCCCAGGCGAGATTCGCGGGCTGCTCCGGCACGACGATCGTGCCCAAATGTTTGCCGTTCGGATCCCAGACCCAGATTCCCAGCGGGCCGGTGACGAAGAGATTTCCTTGGCGATCGACGCGGATTCCGTCGGGAACGCCGCTATGCGGGGGCCCTTCTTCCTTTCCGAAAAGCCGTCCGTTGGTCAGCGTCCCGTTGGGGCCAACGTCGTAGACGCGAATATCACGGCGCTCGCTGTCATCGATGTACAAGCGCCGGCCGTCAGGCGAAAATGCCAGGCCGTTCGGTTGCGCCAGGTCCCGCGTCAGTAACCGCACTGAACCGTCGGCGTCCACACGATACACCCCTTGAAACGGGATCTCCTGCTTCGCGCCTTTCGGCAGATCGAGCGTGGGATCGGTGAAATAGAGAGCTCCGTCCGGACCTAGGACCACGTCGTTGGGGCTATTGAACCGTTTGCCGTCATATTTGTCGGCCAGGACGCGATAGGATCCGTCAGGCTTCACCTCAACCAGTGCGCGCAGAACGCTCGCGGTCGTGATCAGGCGATGCTGCCGGTCGAAGGTGCTGCCGTCCGGATCCCCCGTCTCGAGCACCGTGTCCCGCCGGCCGTCCGGGAACACGCGGAAGATCTTGTTCTGCTCTTCGTCGCTGACGTACAGGAACCCCCGCGGATCCCAGACCGGGCCTTCGGTGAAGCCGAAACCGCCGGCCATTTTCTCGAGCTTGGCTCCGCGATCGATCAGCTTCCAGAACACCGCCGATTCCCCTTTCAATTCGAATTGCCGCGGAGGCTCCTTCTGAGCATTCAGAACAACGAGGGATGTCAAGGCGAAAATGCAGGTGGCAATCGATTTCATTGGGATCTCCGCCATCATGCCACATGACGGCCTTGGACTTCAGGCTGGCGGAAATTCCCGGAGGCTATCGCCCGAGGTCGAACGCCTCAATGGTTTTGCGATCGCGCACATAGAGTCGCGTGCCCACCAGCGTGGGGGGCGTCCAGGCGATACTCTCGAGCACTGCGGCTTTCGACAGCACTGCGAACTTCTCGGGGCTCACTTTGCAAAGTGCCAGCGTGCCATCCTGATCGGCAAGAATGATCTTGCCATCGGCGTAGAGGAGCTGGGCCTTGGCGAAGCCGCGGTCTCTCCACTTGATGGCCCCGGTCTTCAGTTCGACGGCGGTCATGAAAACCGGCCCATCGTAACCGCTCGAGAGGTACACGTATCCGTCGCGCTGAATTGCCGTGCCGAAGTGCAGTTGGATATGCGGATCGGCCCAAAGCTCCTTGACCCTTGTTTGCCCGCCAGACTGGTTCAATTGGAGCACACGCGCGCCCGTGCCGTAAGCCGAAGCCACGAAGAGCAGATTGCCGGGCGCCCAAACGGGCGTGCTCACCGCGATGCCGTAGGGCGTTTTGTGCTCGTGGGTCCATAGCAGCTTACCGTGGTCGGGATCGAAGCCGAAGACCGTATTCGCGCCAACCGCCACTACCTGCGGCTGGCCGTCGACGTGGATCAGGAGTGGTGAAGAATACGAATTTGTAAATTCGAGTGCCTTCCAGACCACCGCGCCATCGCTTTGGCTGAACGCGATCGCGCCATCGCCACGCCCGCCGGACATATAGATCAGTGTGTCTTTATATGGCAGTGCATGGCAGGAGTAGCCGAACTGCAGCTGTGTGCCATCGAACTCTGTGTACAAATTGTGCGACCAGATGGGCCGGCCAGTCTTTTTGTCGAGCGAATGAATCTTGCCGGTGCCGCTGGCTGCAACGACGCGGTCACCCACCACTTGCGGCATGGCGTATGGGCCAGGGCCGACTTTTTCCGAGAATGAATTGGTGAACGGGTTCTCGTACTCATATTCCCAACGCGTCTTGCCGGTGGAGGCGTCCAGCGCTGTGACGACATCTTTCGAACCGCGCCGGAATGCGGTGTACAGAATGCCACTTTCCTCGGCAATAGCGGAATAACCGTCTCCAAGCGCCCGGCTCCAGATTTTCTTGGGCCCCGTGACCGGCCAGGAGTCTGCCAGACCCGAAGAATCCACAAGGAAGTCACGATTCTTTCCGCCCCAGACAAGCCAGTCCTCGCCCGGCGCTACTCGTGAGGCGTTTGGCGTGGCCTTTTTGGATGCAACGACCTTCGGGATGGATTGTGCTGAAACGACGAGGGCTGTCAGTAACAGGTGTATCACGAGCCGGAAGTCAGCCATGATCCGAATTGGACGTGGCAGCGCACGCAATGTTCCGCGCGTTGTTGTCATTTTTGTTACCTGCCGACGGCCGAACGGTGTTCGCACATCGACAAAGATGGCCAGTCGCTTATTTCACCGCGACAAACTCGACGTCCACAGGCGCAAATGCTTCGAGCTTCTGCCCGGTCGGTGTAAGGCGCCCCGTATTCGGATTGATGCGGAAAGCCACCAGACTGTCGGAGTCCTGGTTCCCCGCGATCAGGTAACCGCCCGTTGGATCGATCCCGAAACCGCGCGGCGTTTTTCCCTGCGTAGACACGCGCTCGACTGGTGTGACGGTACCCTTGGCGGGATCCACGGCGAAAACCGCGATGCTGTCGTGGCCACGGTTCGAGCCGTAAACGAATTTGCCGGAGGGATGAACGCGAACCTCGGCCGTACTGTCGTCGTTCGTCACCTTGTACCCGTCGGGCAGAGTCGAAACCGTTTGCAATTCCTTCAGCGTACCGTGCGCGGCGTCCCAGGAGAACGTTGACAGTGTGCACTTGATTTCGTTGATCACGTAAACAAAGCGGCCATTGGGATGGAAGGCGAAATGCCGAGGACCCGAGCCGGGAGGAGTCTTGCCGGCGGGCGGGCTATTCGGAATCAATGATCCGCTTGCGGGGTCGAAGCGATAGACCAGGATCTCGTCGAGACCCAGATCGGCCGCCAGAGCGAACCGATTGTCCGGCGAAGTAAATATGCAATGCGCGTGCGGCGCCTCCTGCCGTTCCTTGTTAACGCTCGATCCGGTGTGCTGGACGAATGCCGAGGCGTCGCGCAGGCTGCCGTCCGCATTCACGGGCATCACGGCCACGCTTCCGCCGTCGTAATTGGCGACCAGCACATCCTTGCCAGTATGATCCACGCTCACATGACAGGGCCCCGTTCCACGCGACGAAACCTGATTCAGAAATTTCAGCTTGCCGGTTTTCAGGTCAATCGAGAAAGCACCGACGGCGCCGGCTTTCTGGCCTTTGAACTCATTGATCTCGATGGCCGCATAAAGGAATTTCCGATTGGGGTGAATGGCCAGAAACGACGGGCTGGCGGCTTCCGCCGCCAGCCCGAGCGGTGTCAGCTTTCCCGTTGAGGCATCGAAACGGAAGGCGTAAATGCCCTTGCTTTGTTTATTGGTATAGGTGCCGATGTAGGCGATGTATTCGCCCTTGGCGGCTTTATCGGCGGCTTGCACTAGTGAACTCAACGACAGCGGCAGAAGTATGGCCGCCGATACGCAAAAGACATAAATGGCAGTTTTCATTGGTCCTATAAGAACCCAACCGGGCAGGGGAACGCAACTGCGATGTTAGCCAGTGACTGAAAGAGAGGCTGGGCGTGTCCGCTAAATATCACAAAGCGCCTTTTACAATTGTGCATTTCCTCTGCCGCTACAATAACGGCAATATTCAACTGAAAGGTTGAACATGAGACGCCATCGAAGGCGAGATTAACGAATACCGTACGCTCCGGAATCAATTGCTGGAAGCAGAGATTGCCCTGAAGGACCAGCGGGAGCTCGTTCTGGCGGCCAAAGTAGAGATCGGCAAACTGCGGCAGTGGGCGGCTGGTCGCGGCTGGGGCAAAATGCGTCTGCTATCCAGGTCGAGGATGAAAAGGGCGGCAGCGACCCGGCGTTAGCGTCTTCAGCGGCGGCGGATGGAAAGATTTGCCATTGCTATACCACCGAGGCTGCGTTGGCGCCCGGCCATCACCGCGGGATTGACCCTTTTTCGCCTGTTTGGATCTCTTCGACCTGCTGCCCGAAGGGTCTGAAATATGGGCCCAATGCATTTCTACGGCGCGGCAACCACACCTCGTTCCGCTTGAATCAGTCAATCAGGTGGTCGCCTGCCGGACCTGGGTAAGCGAGGGAATGGCTGAGTTTGCAGGCCTCACGTACTTTCGCCGTCTGAAGGACTGGAATTCGCGCGATCTCTGGCAGCTCCGAGATCGAGGGAACGTGATTGGGACGGCCCTCGCAGAGGATTCGCCCCGCTCCGAACGCTTCCATAAATAGGCCGGAGAGCGCACTGAAATTATGGCGGAGAGTGCCGGTCCAATATTCAGAGGAGGGTTTGCCTTTTTTCCGCAATCCCCTATAGACTATAAGGACGTAGAATTTTGGCTGTCGTCCTCACAAACGGAGGGCCGCTCTAATGAGTTTATTTAACAAACGCAGTCAGGAAGAGGTTCCACCACCCGCGCCACGGCCGGCGGCACCCCCGCCTAATCGACCGGCATCACCGCCGTCGAATCCCATTGAAACCAAGAAGGAGGCACCACCTTTGTCCAGCATGCCTTTTAAAACCCCAGAGCCGGACAGCTCGCGCGGTCAGGCCAGTATCGGCAAGGCCGTCAAGATTAATGGCCAGATTTACAGCAAAGAGGACCTGTACGTCGATGGCGACGTGGAAGGAACAATCGAACTGCAAGAGCATCGGCTCACCATCGGTCCCAATGGGAAAGTGCACTCGAGCGTGAAGGCGCGCGAGGTCGTGGTCCTGGGCAACATACAGGGCAACGTCGATGCCAGCGACAAGCTGGAAATCCGAAAGGACGCCCGGCTCGTCGGCGATATCAAGACCGCCCGCATCATCATCGAAGATGGTGCATATTTCAAGGGCAGCATAGATATCGTGAAGCCGGAGCCCGCCAAGTCCGGCGGAAGCTCGAGTTCACAGCCACGGCCGCAGCAGGCCACGCCTGTCGCCGCCGCAAATGCCCAGGGTGCAACCGCCGTCGCCGCCGAGATGAAGCGCTAAATCGCGCGAAGGGACGGGGTTGTTGATCACGGATCGATTGAGGAGCATGCTCCGCCGTCCAGGAGCTGTGTTGTCCCCTGGTCATGCTGTAGTTGTGCCTGGGAATCATTCCCCGGCCATGCAGCTGTTCGACAAGGAGTTGATTACTTCGCGGCCGAGCCGCGGTCTCGAACAATTCTTTGCCTTCCTCCGCGACCAGGCGGGGCTGTCTATTCTCGATCTGGCCGGGGCCAGCCAGCAAAATATCAACTTCATTACCAACCTTGGGCACCGCTTGTACTCCGAAGATTTCGTGAGGACCCTCGACGATGTTTTCCGCGATGCGGACCCGAGCGATCAGGCCAACCAGTCGCGCATCGATCAGTTTCTGCGCCAGACACTCAATTTCGAAAACGAGCAATTCGACGGCGTGCTGGTGTGGGACGTTCTGCAATACATGACGCCGGCCTTGCTCGCCGCTACGCTCGACCGCCTGCGCACCATTGTGCGCCCACACAGCTATCTGCTGGCGTATTTTCATGCGGATGAAAAGGCGCAGCAGGTGCCTTATTATTCGTTTCGCATCAAAGACAGCCAGAATCTGATGCTGGCGCAGCGCGGCACGCGCAAACCAGCCCAGATCTTCAACAACCGCAGCCTGGAAAAGCTGTTCCAGAAGTTCGAATCCGTGAAGTTTTTTCTGACCAAGGAACAACTGCGCGAAGTGATCGTGCGGCGGTAGGACACCGTACACAGCAACGCGCTATCGGTACTTCCCCCTCAACTGATGTAGTCGCACGCGCAGCGGATCGAGGAACGCTGCAAGGCCGCTCACCGCGCCGACTTTCGTTCCGGCCATATCGTTCCATCGCACGGGCACCTCGATCGTGGAATAACCCAACTTGCGCGCGATGAACAGCACTTCCACGTCGAATCCAAAATGCTCTAGCCGCTGGCGCCGGAAAATTTCGCGGGCCGCATTCGTCTCGAACAACTTGAATCCGCATTGCGTATCCCAAAACGGCAAGCCCGTGACAACGCGCGCCGCCAGGTTGAACACCTTGCCGGCCGATTCCCGGAAAAACGGCTGATGCACGCCAATCAGGGAGCGGTTCAGCGCGCGCGACCCGATGGCAATTTGGGCGCGTGCCTCTTGCGCAGCGGTCCAAAGCTTTTCCAATTCCTCAATCGGCGTGGACAAATCGGCATCTGTGAACAGCGTCCACTCGCCTTTCGCCTTCATCATGCCGTGCCGTACCGAGTAGCCCTTGCCCTGGTTTCCGGGGTTACGGAGCACACGCACGGAAGGCACACGCGCCCGAAAATCCTCGGCCACGCGTACTGTGCCGTCGCGTGAGCCATCGTCCACCACGAGCACTTCGCTAAATTTCCATTTCCCGCTCTGGAGATAGCTTTTAATGCGCTCCAGCGTGCCAGGGAGGCGCTTTTCTTCGTCGTAAGCGGGGATGACAATCGATAAGGAACGGTTCAAAGCATGCGTCGGGCGCTAAGAGATGAACGACCTGAATTATAATAACGTATTTCCCCAAAGGAGGCCGGATTGTCCCTGGAAGATGAGTTGCTCCGCCAGCGGTGGGCGCGTATTCGCGAGATCGAAAGCATGGGTTATCGCGCCTATGGCAAGCGGTACGACTACACGCACGGCATCCCGCAGATTTTGGCGGAGTACAGCTCGAAGACCGCCGAGGAGCTTTCGCCGGAGTTGAAAGTTCGGATCGCCGGGCGCGTGAAAACCATCCGCAGCAAAGGGAAGGCGGGCTTCGCGCACCTGGCGCAAAATGGCGAGCAACTTCAGATTTATGTGCGCAGCGATGCTGTTAGCGAGAGCGACTTCAAGCTATTTCAGGGGCTGGATATCGGCGACCTAATTGGCGCCGAAGGTTACTTGTTCCGCACGCGCACCGGCGAATTGAGCGTACATGTCGAGCGGCTCGAATTTCTATCGAAGACGCTGCTCTCCATGCCCGAGAAATGGCATGGCCTGGAAGACGTGGAAACACGCTATCGCCAGCGTTATCTCGATCTCATCGCAAATCCGGAATCGCGCAAGGTTTTCAGTGCACGAGCCAAAATCATTTCCTCATTGCGCCGGCAGCTGGAGGAGCGAGACTTTATTGAGGTCGAAACGCCCATGATGCAGCCGCTCTACGGTGGTGCGGCGGCGCGTCCATTCATCACGCATCACAATACACTGGACATCGATCTCTATCTGCGCATCGCGCCGGAGCTGTACTTGAAGCGGCTACTCGTAGGTGGATTCGAACGTGTCTATGAGATCAATCGCAATTTCCGCAATGAGGGGCTCGGTTTCAAATACAATCCCGAGTTCACCATGCTCGAGTTCTACCAGGCTTATACCGACTACCGGGGGCTCATGGATCTGTCTGCTGAATTGCTCAAGCAGGCCGCCATCGATACCACCGGCGGCACCGTAGTCGAATGGGATGGCGCCGCGCTCGATTTTAGTTCACTGCGCCGGTTCACTATGCGCGAAGCGGTGATCGAGTTTTGGCAGGGCGCCGATCGCCCCACGCCAGACCAAGTGCGCGACCCGGACTGGCTCAAGCGGTATTCAACCAAGAGCACTGCCGGCGAGGCGCTGGCCGCGGTATTCGAAAAGGTCGCGGAAGACCAGCTCATTCAGCCGACCATTATCTACGATTTTCCCATCGAGACTTCGCCGCTTTCCAAGAACAAGCCCGATGAGCCCGAGATGGTGGAGCGCTTCGAAATTTTCGCCGGCGGTATGGAAATAGGCAACGCCTACACCGAGTTGAACGATCCCCAGGAGCAGCGCAGGCGTTTCGAGATGCAAATCGCCATGCGCGAAAAAGGCGACGAGGAAGCACACCAGATGGATGAGGATTACATTCGCGCGCTCTGCTACGGCATGCCGCCCGCCGGAGGGGAGGGAATTGGGATTGATCGCCTGGCTATGTTGCTGACCGGCTCGCGGACGATCCGCGACGTTATTTTGTTCCCGCTGCTGCGCCCGGAAGGCGAGATCGGTATTGCCGATCGTCTGCGCGCACTCGAGCCCTGACGTGGCCACGCACTTTGAAATCTTCGTCGCGCGCCGCTACCTGCGTGCGAAGCGCAAGGAAGCCGTAGTGTCAGTGGTCACGGCCATCTCCGTGATCGGCGTTGCCGCCGGCGTCATGGCGCTCATCATCGCGCTTGCCGTAAACAACGGGTTCCGCAACGAGCTGCAGAAGAACCTGCTGGGTGCGACGGCGCACGTCGATATCGAGCCCAAGCAATATGGCGACGGCATCGAGAACTGGCGCGACCTGATCGTAAAACTGCGCAAGCTGCCTCACGTCATCGGCGCAGCGCCCGCTTTGTTCAGCCCCGTGTTCGTACAGGGCCCGATGCTGGCGAAAGGCGCGGTACTGAAAGGAATCGATGTCGATACGGAGCTGCAGGTCGCCGACATTCTGAGGCATCTGAAAGCGGGATCGCTCGAGCGATTGAAAGCGCGAGGCACTCTTCCGGGGATCATTCTGGGCTCCGGTCTGGCTCGGGACACGGGCATGACGTTCGACAGCGTCATCACTATCACGTGCCAGGGTGAACTTACTCCATACGGTCCGACCTCGAAGATCCAACGTTTTCGCGTGGTCGGAATCTTCGAGTCCGGATTCTTTCAGTACGACGACATCTGGGCGTTCACATCACTGCAATCGGCGCAGCAGGCTCTGTCGTTGTCAGACGTTATCAACCAGATCGAGCTCAAACTGGACGACCTGAACCTGGCGCCGCAAGTGGGCGCGGAAGCTGAAAAAGTCATCGGCCCAAAGCTTGTGGCGACCAACTGGATGGTCGAGAACCGGCAATTGCTCAATGCGTTCCGCATGGAAAAAGCGGTCACCATGGTGACCATCGGTCTGATCCTTTTGGTCGCCGCGCTCAATATTCTGATTTCCCTGGTCATGATGGTAATGGAAAAGTACCGCGATATTGCGGTCCTCATGTCCATGGGCGCGCGCCGCAGTCAGATCCGTCAAATCTTCATGCTGCAGGGAGTCCTGATCGGCGTGACTGGCACCGCCATCGGCATGGCGATCGGCTACACGCTCTGCTATTTTGGCGAGCGTTACCGCTGGATCCGCCTTCCCGCAGATGTGTATGCGCTCAGTTATGTGCCGTTCGAGCCCAAGATTTGGGACGGCGTCTGGGTCGCGGCGGTGGCGATTCTGGTCAGCTTCCTGGCTACGATCTATCCCGCGCGCAGCGCCAGCCGGCTGGCCCCGACCGAGGTGCTCCGGTATGAATGACGGCTCACTTTTTGGGCGCCAAGGCGAGCTGGTCAGATAGGCTCGACCAACTAGACACTCCTCCGCAATAAATGACGTGGCGCGAATATCATGAGTCCACTAAGCACAGTGCCGAATCGCTGAGGTGCACGCAGCACGCTCTCGACTGGGCTAATATGC
>DATLVQ010000063.1:0-4674 GCA_035577325.1 Bryobacteraceae bacterium
GCGGGTTCGTGCAGGTCACCGCCAACGAGGAATACCTCAAGGAGAACACGCCTACCAATATCCTCAATCCGTCGGTAGCGCCCGTAGTTCAGGTTTCTGTGCGCCACAATTTCCTGCAAGGCTTCGGCACTGCAGTGAACAGCCGGTTCATCCACGTGGCCGAAAAAAACATGGAGCTCGCTGAGGAGACATTCCGCTCGCAGTTGCTCAATTTAGTGGCGAACGTGCTGAACCTCTACTGGGATCTCGCCAACCAGATCGAAGACGTCAAGGCCAGGCAGCGCAGCCTGGACGTAGCGCAGAAGTTCTATAACGATACCAAGAGACGGATCGAGTTAAGCGCTCTGGCCAAAGTGGAGATTTACCGGGCGCAGGGCGAATTGACCACGCGCAAACAGGAGCTGGCGATTTCTCAGGCGACGATACACCAGCAGGAGAATCTGCTGAAGAACGCCCTCAGCCGGAATGGTCTGGAAGATCCGCTGCTTGACGCGGCGGAAGTCGTCCCGCTCGATCACATTCAGGTTCCCGAACAGGATGATTTGCCCGCTCTGCGCGAACTGGTGGTCAGGGCTCTAGCGAAGAGACCGGATATCGCCATGACTACGATCAACCAGGAGACGGCTGAAATCTCGGCGCTGGGAACTGCCAGCGGCGTATTACCCATTTTGCAGACTCTGGCTTCGATCACTGATAGCGGCTTAGCCGGCAAAGCCAATCCGCAGCCGGACGGCACCACGGCTGATCCTTATTATGTGGGTGGTCTCGGCAACGCACTGGGCCAGATCTTTCGGCACAACTTTCCAAGCTGGCGAACGGCGGTCCTGTTCGAAGGAGTGGTCCACAATCGCGTCGCGCAAGGCGATTATGGAATCGATCAGTTGCAGTTACGCCAGAATGAACTCATCCATTTCAGGAGCAGGAACCAGCTGGTGGTGGATATTTCCAACCAGGTGATCGCGCTCCGCCAGGCGCGCGCCAGGTATTCACAGGCCGTAGATACCCGGACGCTGCAAGAACAGCTTCTGGAGAAAGAGCAAAGGAAGTTTTCGCTCGGCGCCTCGACCATCGACAATCTGGTTGTGGCCCAGCGCGCTCTGGCGACGGCGCGCGCCGTCGAAGTGGCGGCGCTCGGATCTTACAGCCGTGCCCGTGTTTCACTCGATCAGGTGCTTGGCGAAACGCTCGAGAAAAACAATGTTTCGGTGGGTGAAGCGTTCGAAGGCCGCGTGGCGCGAGCTTCCAAACTCCCCACCCCGTAATTGCACCGCGACTGACCCGCCGAAGCCGTCAGACGCTTTCTGCTATTCGAAAGCCCCGTCAGTGTAGTATCTTGAACATCACCCGGGTTATGGGCGAAAGGAGTAATGGTCCATGCCCTCTGTCGATGTGTTGTGGACGCCGCGTGGCTTCGGCCAGACCACGCGCCAGGACTGGTGGTGGGTGCAGCCCCTCTTAGTACTGCTCGGTCTCTCTGCCTTTTTGGTTTATGCGAACTGGGCGGCTTTCCAGGGCAGGTATTATTTCTGGGGACCGTACCTGTCGCCGTTCTATTCTCCGGAACTTTTCGGCCACTCGCCGCACGCCTGGTTTGGCGCAAAACCAATCTGGTGGCCGGCATGGTGGCCGTATTCGCCGGCACACCTGATTCTCTGGGCGCCGGGCCTGTTCCGCGTCACCTGCTACTACTATCGCGGCGCATATTACAAATCATTTTGGGCCGATCCACCCGCGTGCGCCGTGGGCGAGCCGCGCAAGACCTATCTGGGCGAGCACGCGTTCCCGCTCATCATGCAGAATCTTCACCGCTATTTTCTCTACATCGCGGTCTTCTTCGTCGCCTGCCTGGCTTACGACGTCTGGAAAGCTTTGTGGTTTACGAATTCTTCGACCGGCCGCGACTCTTTCGGCATCGGCGTCGGGACGCTGGTGCTGGCCACGAACGTCGTGCTGCTCGGCGGTTACACTTTTGGCTGCCATTCCATGCGGCACCTCGCCGGTGGCCGCCTGGACCGGCTCTCGGAATCGCCGGTCTGCCAGAAGGCTTACGACTGTTCCAGCTGCCTGAATCGCCGCCATATGCTGTGGGCCTGGATGAGCCTTGTCTCCGTCATGTTCTCCGATATCTACATTCGCTTGTGCGCGATGGGCATATGGACCGACTGGAGGATCGTCTGAATGCCCGAATTCCAGACGCACGCCTATGATGTGCTGGTGATCGGAGCGGGGGGAGCAGGGTTGAGAGCGGCGATTGAAGCCTCGTCCATGGGAGTCTCCGTGGGGGTCATTTGCAAATCGCTGCTGGGCAAAGCGCATACCGTAATGGCGGAGGGTGGCATCGCCGCGGCCATGGGCAACGTGGACGATCGCGACAACTGGAAGGTCCACTTCGCCGACACCATGCGCGGCGGCCAATATCTCAATAACTGGCGCATGGCCGAACTGCACGCCAAGGAAGCGCCGGACACCGTGCGCGAACTCGAAGCGTGGGGCGCGCTATTCGACCGCACCAAGGACGGCCGCATCCTGCAGCGCAACTTCGGCGGCCACAAGTATCCCCGGCTGGCCCATGTCGGCGACCGCACGGGTCTCGAAATGATCCGCACGCTTCAGGACCACGGCATCCATCAGGGCATCGAAGTGCACATGGAATGCACCGTACTGCGGCTCTTGACCGATGACGGCCGTGTGACCGGCGCGTTCGCCTACGACCGTGAGCGCGGGCGGTTCCTGCTGTTTCCCGCGAAGGCCGTGATCCTGGCCACCGGCGGCATCGGGCGCGCGTACAAGATAACCAGCAACAGCTGGGAATACACCGGCGATGGCGATGCGCTGGCCTATGAAGCGGGCGCCGCCCTCATTGATATGGAGTTTGTGCAGTTTCATCCCACCGGCATGATCTGGCCGCCCAGCGTATGCGGCATCCTGGTGACCGAGGGCGTGCGCGGCGAAGGCGGCGTGCTGCGCAATAAAGAAGGCCGACGCTTCATGTTCGATGACATTCCGGAACTCTACCGCGCGCAGACTGCCGACAACGAAGAAGAAGGTTGGCGCTACACGCAAGGGGACAAGAACGCGCGCCGCCCGCCGGAACTGCTCACGCGCGATCATATTGCCCGCTGCATCGTGCGCGAGATCAAAGAGGGGCGGGGAAGCCCGCATGGCGGCGTGTTCCTGGACATCTCGTGGATCAAAGAGCGCCTCCCCAAGGCGGCGGAACACATTCAAAAGAAGCTGCCCAGTATGTATCACCAGTTCAAACAGCTGGCGGATATAGACATCACGAAAGAGCCGATGGAGGTCGGTCCGACGACGCACTACATGATGGGTGGCGTGCAGGTGGATGGCGATACGCAGATGTCGACTCTTCCGGGCCTCTACGCCGCCGGCGAATGCGCCGCGGGTTTGCATGGCGCCAATCGGCTGGGGGGAAATTCGCTTTCCGATCTGCTGGTGTTCGGAAGACGCGCTGGCCGTTATGCCGCTTGTTTCGCCAAGGAGCACGGCGGAGGACGGATCGATCAGGGTCAGGTCAGCCAGGCCGCAGCTGCGGCGCTTGCCCCCTTCGACCGCCGGACTACCGGGCGTCATAATGGAACGGAAGGCCCATATCAGATCCAGCAGAAGCTGCAAGAGACGATGCAGGACCTGGTCGGTATCGTGCGCGTGGAGGGCGAAATGAAGCAGGCGCTTGTAGAGATCGAGCGGTTGCGCGAGCGCGCCCATCGAGTGGCGGTCGAGGGTAATCGCGAATACAACAACGGCTGGCACACCGCGCTCGATCTGCCGAATTTGTTGACGGTTTCGGAGGCCATTACGCGCGCCGCGCTCGATCGCGAGGAGAGCCGCGGAGCCCATTTCCGCGAAGACCGTCCATCCAAGAGCGCCGAATGCGGCAAGTTCAATATCGTAATCCGCAAAGGTTCCAGTGGCCAGATGCAGGTGTCGCGCCAGCCCATTCCCGAGATCCCGCCCGAATTGAAGCAGACCATCGAGGAGATGAAGTAATGGCTACCGCTACGTTTCGCGTCTGGCGCGGCGATCGCGAGGGCGGCGCATTCCAAGATTACTTGACGGAAGTGTCCGAAGGCATGGTGGTCCTCGACGCCATGCGCAAGATTCAGGCCGATCAAGCCAATGATCTCTCGCTGCGCTGGAATTGCAAGGCGGGCAAGTGCGGTTCGTGTTCCGCCGAAATCAATGGCCTTCCCAAGCTCATGTGCATGACGCGGCTGAACACGCTTCGGCTCGATCAACCAGTCACCGTCGAGCCCATGCGCGCGTTTCCGCCGATCAAAGACCTGGTCACCGACGTCTCCTGGAACTTCCGCGTGAAGAAAGGCATCAGGAAATTCAACCCTCGACCGCCCGACGCTCCCGATGGCACGTGGCGCATGGCCCAGCAGGACATCGATCGTGTGCAGGAATTCCGTAAGTGCATCGAGTGTTTCTTGTGCCAGAATGTGTGCCACGTGTTGCGCGAGCATCACAATTTCGATGAATTCGCCGGACCGCGCTTTTTCGTTCATATCGCCGCGCTTGAAATGCATCCGCTCGATGTCGAGGATCGGGTCGCCGAGTTGAAACAGGCGCACGGCATCGGTTACTGCAATATCACCACCTGCTGCCGCAAGATTTGCCCGGAGAACATCACCATTACGGAGAACGCCATCA
>DATLVQ010000064.1:0-3058 GCA_035577325.1 Bryobacteraceae bacterium
ATTACCTGTTCGTCGTGGCAGCCGAGTACACCGGACGACTCGACATTGGGTCGTCTTGCTGGAAGGCCGATCCGGTTCAGGTTGTCTCCGTCAGTGAAAACGCTGACCAACAAGAGGCCATGCTGTTGATGCCGGCGTACTCCTGGGTCCGCGGAGAACTGGGCACGTTTTACGCGGAGCCTTCCACGAGGCAGTTCTGGTCCGCTGGCCTTCGGCTCGAAAGGCCAGGCCTGGCTGCGTAAGGAACGCCCGATGCGTTACGAAAAAGGAACCATGGAATTGAGCCCGGCGAGGGACATCCCTCTCCTGCAGCAGGTCCTGCGATCCGGATTCGTTACCGGAAATCAATTGTACGAGTTCATGCGGCTGGAACAGACGGAAGGTTCCCGGCAGGCATTCGATCACCGGGTGCGTCGGCTGGTCGGACATGGGTTGATCGAGAAACGTCCCGGGCTGGCACGCGGGCGGCACCAGGTGTACTCGATTAGCAAGGACGGTGCTTCCGTGTTGATCGATGCGGGCGAGCTGTTCGCGGGACGCAGAAACGTTGACGTCGTCAAGCACAGTTGTGCACACTGGATCGAGCTTAACGAAGTGCACCTTGCGCTGTGGAGGAGCCGGGCGCTGGTGAGATGGACTCCGGCAACCGAAATCTGCTCGCAGAATCTGACCAGCTACCGGTATGCGAAAGATTACGACGCGGTGGTGGCGGTCGGTTGTGATGGTGGCGAGGCGCGCTTTGCGCTCGAATACGAACGCACGCCTAAGACGTTTGGGGCTTACGGCGAGATTGCCAACACGCTGGAGGACGAAACGCTCGTTGACACCGTCCTGTACCTCGCGTCGAACTACCACTTGATGTGCATCGTCCGGGATCGCGTCACGCCACAAAGAGTGCGAGTCTGCGTCGGACTGGTTGCCGAGTTCATGGACAAACTGCTTGCAACTCCCGTGATGATCGCAGGGACAACCCACCGAGATATCCCCTTGCAAAACATCCTGGTCCAACCACGAGAGAGACGTGTACGGCCATAGACGGGCTTACCACTTGTCCCTTTGCCATCACTTTGAAGCGCATTGCCGCTTTTATTCATGAGTGAATAAACCGCAGTTCGCTCAAGGCAAGACCACTTGGGCGACGAATTACTCCCCCCGTCTTCTTCGAAGCCGCGGCTCGTAATGAATAACGCCGCCGTGGCGTGGTACTTGCGTGCGTTGCGCGCGCCTGTCGCTTACGCTCCTGGCGCTTCGCAACACACTAGATTAGCGCGAGCCAGGCGGCGGCTCCTTGCGCGGTTCCAGTGAGCGTAGCTGGTTGAGCGGTGCTTGCGAGTGGATGTGTGGTGATCAGTTTGAAATCAGCCCCAACGAATCGAAGAGCTATGCTTTAGGAAGCACAATGTCAGAGTTTGTCCAGCTCGAAAGCCAGCTTTCAAGGTCCAGTACCGCGACTTGCGCACCGACCGGCCGCTCCGCTGCGGTGTTCTGTCTCCAGGGAATCAGCCTGATGTGGATGCTGGTCGAGTGCGGCTTGTCACTTTATGTGGCAGCGGCGGCACATAGCCCCGTAATGCTCGCGTTCGGATCCGATAGTTTCGTGGAGCTATTGTCCGCGGGAGTGGTTCTTTTGCAGTTTCTGCCTCAAGTCTCCATTTCCCAACGGAACGCCGCTCGGGCCGCCGGTGTTCTACTGTTCGTTCTTGCTCTAACCGTCTGCGTCATGGCAATCGGCTCTTTGGTGTGGCGCGTGCGCCCTGAAACCAGCCGCGTCGGTATCGGAATCACCGTAGCTGCTCTGATCGTGATGCCTATCTTGGCAAGGCTGAAGCACCGGGAAGCGCGCCGCAGCAACAATGCAGCCCTGGCTGCCGATGCAGTGCAATCGGCCGCATGTGCCTATCTGGCCGGTATTGCCCTAACTGGCCTGGCGATCAATGCACTTTTCCATATCGCTTGGTTTGATTCACTTGCTGCACTGGCGGCCATACCGCTGCTCCTGAAGGAAGGTCGTGCAACGTGGAATGGGCAGGCTTGCGGTTGCTGTTGAGCCTTCACGCCGTGGATTCAGACTGACCCACCGCCCAATGTTGCAGAACGTGTCGGTTGGCCATCGTTCCGTGGTATGGCGGTGTGGCCGACACTGGCTTGAGTTCCCTAGAGATCCTTTGCCGTCGCCGCGCGCCGACCACCAGATTTCGCGCATTCAAATCTGAGACCACGCGGTACATGAACTGCCGACCACAGTCTCAGTTCAGGCCGATTGAACACGCCAGTCGATGACGGCTTCGTGCACGCGGTGTGCGCCGGTCACCAGTGGAAAGCCCATCTCGGGATTGTCGATCAGACCGTAGTCACCCCTGGCCTTTAGCACCCGGCGCAGATAGTCGTGTCGGAAGGGTACGCCGAAATATTCGGTGCCCTCGTCCCACGTCGGATCGAGGACGAAGTTGTCCGAGTTGATGCACCAGGCGTGCGCCACCGTGCGCATTGCAATCCATCTGTTGACCGCGTAACCCTCCACGTACGTGTAGATGCCAGGCTTTCGAAGCGCCAGTGTTGCGGCGTTGCGGAAGCATTCGCGCGGTCGCCCTATCCGGATTCCGCGGGGCAATGCAGCGTACTCGAATGAACGGCCATTCTTCAGGATGAAGTCGGCTTCGCTGGTGTACGCATCGCAGCGCTCGCCGGCAACGGCTTGGCGGCTGAAAGCGTCCGCCCAGGATTCGAGGAATTGGCGGGTGGTGCCCGCTGCGGTCTCGCCTTGTCGCAGCCGAGATAGCCCACACTCGATGCAGGTCCAGTAACAGATGATTTCGACAGCGAGCACTGGTTCTTCGGAATCGAGTGGTGGAACGACCCCTGTCCTATCGCCGACGCGGATCGCGCGCTTACATAGAACGCACCGTTGGCCGATTCCAGGATGGTCGGCTCGGAGCGGCGACGACTCTCGAAGTCCCAGCGTCCGCAAATTCATCCGATTCCCTTAACGAATAATACCGCCGCGCGGAGGCCTGTGGCCCTACCCGCATCCCGAAAGGCGCGCGCGTTTGGGGAGACC
>DATLVQ010000065.1:0-2086 GCA_035577325.1 Bryobacteraceae bacterium
AGAATGTGAACCACGCCGAAAAACGACCGAACAATTCCGCGGGCCGCTAGGTTCGTCCGAGATTCCCAACCGTTTTTTGAAGCACTTTTTTCGTGCCGAGAAGTCATTCGTTTTGTGGGAATTGCGCTCGACCAGGCGATCGCCACCCTAATCGATTGAAAGGCGGCGTATCAAAGCAACGTTCTATGGAGCCGTGGTTGTCAAGTCTCGGGTGAATGTGATGTAGTTGCCAGCGAGTCGATTTCGGTTCGCGATCACGGGCGGCTGCGGTGGACGTGGGACATAGTCCCGAACGACCTTCTATCCGTGTCGAGATCGTGGTGGTCTCGAACACCCAATGCTGTATGCGTAGCGGAACGCAGTCGGCAGCCCTGGGCGAAGCGAACCCATCTTTTCTTCGGTTCCGCGTGAGCGGATCACCTTGTTGGAATTCGGTTGCTTCGACCCGTGACAACTTTCGATTCGACGTCGCTTGCGGAAGGAGTCTCCTTTCTCGTTTCGTTGACCTTCTCTCAGCAAGATCGCTTGGGGGGAAGGAAGGTGGGGGAATGGGGGCGGGAACCTGGGGGGCCTGCTGGTTCCCGCCCCCATGGAGCTGCCAGCAGGTCCTGGATTTCTGGATCAACCGGTACTCAAGTTCGCAGAAGTGATTCTCGTTTTCGTCCTCCAATCCGCTAGTTGGGCGCCCGCAGGCGGAACGCTCGTCTCCAGGTACTTCCAGAGCTGGACGAGCAGCTTGCGGGCCAGGGCCACAATCCCGATTCGCCGCTGCCGGCTGCTCCCTCGGCCAAAGCGGGTATAGAACCAGCGGCTCAACTCGCTGTCGGGTTGGTAGCGTAGCCAGTTCCAGGCAATCTCCACTGCCATCCACCGCATCAGCTTGTTCCCCGCCTTACTGATTCCCTGCTCGTGGTCGATCTGGCCGCTGGCGTAGGGTGTCGGCGTCAGGCCAGCCAGGGAGCCGACTTCCTTCCGATTCTTGAACTTCCGCCAGGCGAAGAACTCGTGCACGTACAGCCAGGACGAACCGATCCCGATGCCTTTGAGGCCCAGCAATTTGCGCACTTGTTGCACCGCGGGAGACTTCTTCACGCGGACTTCCTTGACGCGCTGCTGCTGAAGCCGCCGCGCTTGGCGATTGACAACCTGGAGCCGTTCAAACTCACACAACAAGCGCTGCTGCAGCGCCTTGGGAACAGGAGTCCCGTCCCACTGCCGTAGCTCCTTCAGTTTTCTGGGAAAGTGCCGATCGACTTCGATCGTTAAGCCGAAACCCGCGAACAAAGCCTTGATCCGGTTCGTGTGCTGAGTGGCTTGCCGACTGAGCGTGATCAATTCGCGGTGCAGTTGGCGGGCGTCTTCTTCCTCGGGCGTGGGAACCTGGACCACGCTCCAAACCTTCGTCTCGCCGCCGGCATAGCGGAGCAGCATGCTGAGCAGTTTTCCTACGTCGAGATTGTCACTCTTGGCCCGTCGCTGCCGGCGGTTGACTTCGATGCTCGCCGAATCGACGATCAGATTCTGCACGCCATGCGCCGCTAGGCAGCGGTGGAGCCAAAAGCTGTCGCGGCCGGCTTCGTAGCAGCTCACCACGGGACAATCGGCCGGTAAGCGCAGGCGCCGCTTGGCCTCAGCGATCTCTAGCATCAGACGAGGAACATCGCGGGCAGGCATCTCCCGCTGCCGCGGCGCCGGTCCGGGGCCGGTCGCGAAAGCCAGTTTCCACGAGTCCCAGCCAAGCTCGAAGGCCATGTACAGCACCGGCTGCTCGTTCGTGCCAACGGGAAGATTAGAATGCGGACGGAGGTTCGCGGGCACCGTTAGGCTCCTTGGAAAAAGTTACTGAACCAAACAATTTCCGAAACCTAACTCCCGCGGCCTCCTCTCGCATAGCATCTTTGTTGGCTCACCAAATCTGGGTGTTTTAGCAATGAACCGTCATGCCCACGCCTTTCGAGTTATGCCGCCTGACGCGGCGCTTCGATGTCCGACGCAAATCGAGGGATTTGCGTCTTTCGTACCACTCGGCCAAATTGGGCACAGATGTGACTTTCGTTCCTTATCAACGGGCGATCATCGATCGCTG
>DATLVQ010000066.1:0-16784 GCA_035577325.1 Bryobacteraceae bacterium
CTGAAACTGGTAGGCCGCGTCGCCTTTTACCGGCCTCCCGTCTTCGAAGTAGGCCACTGCGTCATATCCTTTGATGGCCAATCCCGTACTTGTCTTGTTGATCTTCGCCCCCATTTGAGCCGCGAGGAGCAGCGAAGAAATGAAGATCACGCCTACACAGATTTTCGATATGGTTTCTCGAGTTCGTATCATGATTTCTCCTGGCCGTTTGAACCTTAGTGTGCCCGCCGCTTCGCAATAGCGCGCATGCGGCGGGCCGTCCGGGTCGCTATCAGTCAAGCCGCTGCGCAATGGGACAATTGATGGAGAAGCCGCTGCTTCCAAACTTGCCGCCGCCAGCGCCGGTAATCAGACCGTCCTGCACGAATGTCAGGATCTGGAACTCTTCACGCACCTGCCCCCGGAAGCCCTTGCTGATGGCATCCTGAGTCCACTGAAACAACTGCGCGTCCCAGATCGGGCTATAATCCGTGGCAATTGTCGGAATGCCGCCCAGTACATTGTTCGGCCGATTGC
Source organism: Bryobacteraceae bacterium (assembly GCA_035577325.1). Lineage (GTDB taxonomy): Bacteria > Acidobacteriota > Terriglobia > Bryobacterales > Bryobacteraceae > QHXW01. Next base: position 517 of record DATLVQ010000066.1, read on the forward strand.
CATCCGCCAAATCCGCCGACAAGCCTTGCCGGAGCGGGTTGCTGCAGCCGCCATTTTCTGGACCGTTGGTGGCGATGAAAATGCGCTCGATCGGGCTGCTGAAACTGTCATCCTTTCCCAATACGATCTTCTGCATCAATGGTGCAAAGGTCACGTGCTCGATGGCAGCAGCCAGCGGAATGCTCGCGTCCAGCGACAGGTACCATACCGGGCGCCCGAAGCTGAAGCCGTTGATCAGGTTCAAGGTGACCGTCATATTGACCGGATCGATGGCCAACACCTGGTCATGCACTTTGCTGTAATCCACGCCACCGTTGGGAAAATTGATGTCGTTCGCCTCCACGCCGAATGCCACGATGGGAGCGTCGTAAGTCACGCCGCCGGCGTTCAGAACGCGGACCAGGGGGCTGTAATCTTTATCGCCGACAGAGCCCGGCTGCGCGGAAGAAGGTGGAAACTCAGCGCCGGGAGGGCCGGGAACAATACTGCGAACGGGCGAAAAATCGACCGTGCCCCTGTCGAATACCAGATTGCCCTGGTCATCCAGGTTCGCCGTCCTGGCTGCGTTTGCTGAATAGGCCAGTTTGGCCGAATAATTCAGGCCGAGAAGCGTGGCCACTCCCTGATCGTCCACGTCGGTTAGTACATACCAGACGCTCTTGTGACTGCCGCTCATCGATCCCTGGTAAAGCGGCAGAGTAATCGTGCCCTTTGCGGCATCAATCGTGCCGGATTTCAGCAATTGAACCGGCCCGACCAGGCTCGGGTTACTCTCCGCAGGCGGAGGCCCGAAATAGGAAAGATTTACCGAAGCGCCAATCGAGGCCGGGGCGGGAAGTAAATTGCAACCGGGTCCTGGGCCGATGGGGCCTGCCCCCGGTCCTTGATCGGAATTGAATGTTGTGGATTGCATTGAGGCCGGCGCTTCCGTCACGTGCCGGGGCGCGGGGACCGTACGTTTTACGCGGCTGTGAAGCTCTGCCAAGTTGGCCGCGCTCATTGCTGTTACCGTCAAAGTAACAGCCACCACCGCTCGAAACAGATGTGCGGACGTTTTTGATCGACGTAAAGCTGTTTTGCGCTTGGGAATCTTCAGGTATATCATCCATGGCTCCTTGAATTAGTGTTGAACCCTGATTGAACAGGGCGGGCGCCGAGTTAGGGCGCGCGTTCTTACTGCTGACTACCCTCGCTTCCCGTGTAGCCGCGAAAGGGTGCGCATTATTCCTGCGATGGTGCCAAGCAAGACAGCTTTTACGAATGTGAATTGGATGAAGAGCGGACAGCGCCGAATTGCTAGGGAGATGCGCCTCGACCTGCCGCTCATGTCGATGGGCTGGATGGAGTGGAACCGTCGTCTGAGCTGCGGTTCTGAGCTAACCGCAAGGCTTCGGCTATGCTAACCCGATCAGTGATCGTAACAAGGCGCTCGATCCGGTCGCCGGCGCTCAATTCTCCTTCGGCGACGACGGATACGTAGAAACCCGAGCGGCCGCTGGCCCAAAACGTGCGGATGATGTCGTTCCGCCCGAATCTGATGCCGAGCTTGTAACAAGGCATTCTGGGCTGCGTCACCTGAAAGACGGCGGAGCCGATGCGAAGGCGATCGCCGACATGAACCGATTCCTCGCTCAATCCTTTGGTCGTCAGATTCTCGCCGAACATACCCCAGATCAGCTCCATCTCCGGCAGTTCTTTGGCCCAGTATGCGTAGTGTTCGGCCGGGTAACAGTAGACGGCTTTGTCAGCTCCACCGTGGACTGCGAGATCGGCCTGCCTATCGCCGGCCAGATTCAGCCGGTGTACTCTGACCGGGCCGGCGACCGGCGCCTTGAAAATTCCGGTGAGCACGGTTCCGCCGTGAAATCCGGTTTCACGCGGTTGGCCCACGTTCACCGAAACTACGCGCGCCTCCGCCATCGGCGGGCTCAGGCGGACTTCTCCAGCGCCAACGGAACCTTGGGGAAGTCCACTTCCGTTTGCGCCACCAGGTTGAGGTAATTCGTCAGGGTATTGAGCGCTACATGCGCCACAATTTCAACGATCTCGCCATCGCGATATCCAGCGGAGCGAACGCTCGCCACATCGTCGTCGGAAACGGCGCCACGCCGGTTTACCAGGCGCCGGGCGAATTCGAGGCCGGCAGCCGCTTTCTGATCGGCCGAATCCGCGCGGCGGTTGGCCTGGATTTCATCTGCACTAAGGCCGGCACCTTTGCCGAGCAGCGTGTGCGCGGCCACGCAGTATTCGCAGGCGTTTGCCTGTCCGATAACGAGTGCGAGTTGCTCGCGCGTTTTGGCATTCAGCAAGCCATGATTGAGGGCGCTCGAAAAGTTCAAATACGCCTCGAGCATGGCAGGTGATTGTGCCATGGTCCTCATCATGTTCGGCGTCACACCAAGTTTGGCTTGTACGGCGTCCAGCAACTGCTTCGCTTTGCTGCCGGCTTGGGCTGTTTCGATCGGTTTGATTCTGGGCATGTTTTCTCCTGGTTTATATAGCTTTTAGAAACTTCGGTGATGTCTTTACAATTCGCCAATACCGCCGCCGACATGCAGTTCGGCGCCTGTCACGTAGGACGAATCGGGTGAAGCGAAAAAGATGACAGCGTTAGCAACTTCCGCGGGGGCGCGGAAGCGCTTCATCGGAACCCGGGCCAGTATGCTTTGGGCCAATGCGTCGGTTGCCTCTTTCGGCAGGCCCATGCGGCCGAAAATCGGAGTGGTGATGGGACCGGGACTGACGGCATTCACGCGGATCCCGCGCGATAACAGGTCGGCGGACAAGGTTCTGGCCAGCGAACGCACCGCTGCCTTGGCGGCTGAATACACGCTGGTTCCCGCCCAGCCCACGCTGTCGACAACAGACGAGTTCAAAATTATGGATGCGTTGTCATTGAGGTATGGCAAGGCCTGCTGGGCGCTGAAGAATACGCCTTTGACGTTGATGTCGAACATCTCATCGAATAGTGCCTCGGTCGTATCCACGACGGGCGCGAACTTGGCGACGCCGGCGTTGAGGAACAAGACGTCGATCTTCCCGAGACGTTGCGCCACCTGGCGGTAGAACTGCTCCATCTGTTTGACATCGGTGACGTCAGCCTGGAGCGCGAGCGCCCCGCCGAGCAATTCCGATGCACCTTCCAACGTTTTCTTGTCCCGGCCCGAGATCGCGACCTTTGCTCCAACCTGCACGAAAGCCTGCGCCGCAGCCAGGCCGATACCGCTATTTCCGCCGGTAATGACGGCGACTTTACTTTGTAGTTTGTGCATGTGCTTCTCCTTTTGTGAATGGATGATCCGCCAGTGGCGTCAATTGCGTCAGCTCGATGGGCCCAACGCCCAAGGTCGCCAGCCTAACCGTAAACTCAGCTACGTGTGGTGTCTCTAAGTGGCGCTGCAAGTCCGCCAGGGTGCTCCAGCTTTCATGAACGACGAATTGCGACGGATCCGTGGCGGCCTGATAGGGATCGAAGGTAAGGTTGCCCGGTTCTTCGCGGGTGGCGGCCACCACGGCCTGAATTGCGCTCTTCAGTTCAGCCTCGCGCCCGGTGGCGGCTTGCACCCGAGCGATGGCCCGGACAATCTCACCGTCGGCGGAGCGAGACTGGCCGATGAACGCGCGGATGAGCGTGGCGATCTTCTCGTGGGCTTCTTCGAGGGCGAAATGACCGGCGTCGATCAGATGAATTTCGGGGTTGGGCAGGTCTTTCCGAAAAGCTTCCGCCCCGGCAATGGTGAAGAAGGGATCGTTCTTCCCCCATACAACCAATGTGCGCGGCTGGCTCTTCCTCAGGTAGGCGTGCCACTCCGGATATAGCCGGAGGTTCGATTGATAGTCAAAAAGTAGGTTCAACTGAATGGCATCGTTCCCCGCGCGGTCGAGAAAAGCTTGATCGCTGTTATACCCGTCGGGGCTGATCCGGCCGGCATCATGCGCACCATGTGTGTACTGAAAAATGGTGGTTTCGCGGAGCAGGAAGTTGCGCGCAGCCTGTTCATTCGCCTGGCGGTCCTGCCAGAGAGCTCTGAGGGGGGCCCATGCCTCGGAAAGGCCATCCGGGTAAGCATTGGCGTTCTGAACGATCAGCGACTCGATCCATTCCGGATGCCGGCTGGCAATGCGAAATCCGATCGGTCCGCCGTAATCCTGCATGTAAAGGCTGAACCGCGTGACGCCGATGGTCCGTAGAAACTCTTCCACAACCAGTGACAGATGATCGAAGGTATAGTCGAATTCATGCGGGCCCGGGCTATCGCTGTTGCCGAATCCCGGGTAATCGGGGGCAATCAGATGAAAGCGATCGGAAAGATCGCGGATGAGGTCCCGAAACATGTGGGAGGAAGACGGAAAACCGTGCAGCAGGACGATCGCCGGCGCTTCCGCCGGGCCGGCCTCCCTGTAAAAAATGTTGATACCCGCAACGGCTACTCGGTTGTAAGTGGTCACTTCCTTCTCCTCGTCTTCGTGTACAGTCAGGTGTATCGGTGTACAGCATTTAGACTAACCTTAAAATATAAAGATTCAGGTTAGCAAAAAAAAATAAATGGAGAGCTGTTTGAACCTGTCCCGGAACTGGCGCGTATGATCAGGTTAGGGCCCCATGGCAAAACAGTCGCGCGCTTCATCCCATTTCATACTGGTGTCTAAGAACCTGGCTGTCGACTTCGCCAATACAATCGTGGATCCTCACGGCGAACCAGCGGGGGCTATTCGGTCATGGCCCGATCTCATCGCTTTTCTGGAGATCGCGGCGGCCATGCCTCACGATCAGTCCAGGCGCTATCGGGAATGGCCGAAGCGCGACCCGCGCGATTGCAGCGCCACTTTTGCCTTGGCCTTGAAACTCCGTGACGAAATCCGCGCAATCTTGCAGGCTTCGGCGGCCGGCGGGAAGATCCGCGGAGAGTGCGTCGAAACCATAAACCACATCTTTGCGGATCAGGCGGGGAGGAAGGAATTGCTAATCAGCAAGGGCAGCTGGAAATTGACACGAGTAGCGGATAAGGGGAGCTCCTCGGAGATCCTTCTCGCCATCGCGGAATCGGCGGCCGAGATCGTCACCCAAGGCTCCGCCGCGAACGTAAGGAAGTGCGCGAATGCCGACTGTGTCCTGTATTTTCAGGACCGGGCGCACCGGCGGCGCTGGTGCTCGATGGCAATTTGCGGCAATCGGGCTAAAGTGGCTGCGCATGCGCGCCGGCAAAAATCATGAGAAGGCCCCTCCGAATGTGTCGTGCCGGCTGCAATGGCGGCTGCCTGTTCTCGTGCTAAAGCTTGGCCAGAAAATCGTGAACCGGCGGAGCGAGATTGCACGCCATTCGGAGATTAGTCCCCGCATTCAGGTCGGAGATCACGAATGCCAGGTATTGCGCCGTCTCGAATCCGGCGATTTCGTAGCGCTCGGCCGTAGCTTCATACACGGGCACACTTGATGCGCGAATGCTAGGGGACAGGCCATCGAGCGACTCGCCGGGCTCCTTGCGCGCAATTATCAGGGACATCAGGTTCGAGCCATCGCTCAGCGTTACGTGCACGAAGCGACGCCCGCTGTAACCGCATTGATGTGCCATGAGGATTCTGTATCGATCGGGAACACTCGCCCTGACCACGGGCACAAGGCCCTGAAATGTAGGTGCTATGCTCTCGGCCAACTGTGCAATGTCGGGCGGGTTCTTGGGATATTTCCGAAACACCGCGCAATGGATGTGATCTCCCAAGCCGACGCGCAGTACTTTCGACACCGTCTGCGAGACTCTATGAATGAAGACGTCCTGGCCGGCCCGGTCGGCCACGTCCAGTGAATCCGGCATGCCTGTACGCGTGCGCGCCATCCATATGCCAATCGAAAGCACGAAGGCTGCCGCGGCGGCCATCGCCCAGAGGCTCCAGGTGGCGGCCGGCAGAAATCTCGACTGCTGGCGGTGAATTTTTTGCCGGATCTTTGCCGAGAGATCGCCCGGCACGGTTTGGCTCTCCACCGCGGCCTTGAGCCGGGCCCTCATGCGTGAACGCGCTTCGACTTCAGCCGAGCAGGACGGGCAGTTTTCCAGGTGGCGCAGCACTTCATGGTTAGTTTCGACGAGCAATTCGTTGCTGATGTAGGAATCCAGGTACCCGCGAATCTTCTCGCAGGCACCGTCCCCATGAGAGATGACATTCATGCGCTTTGTCCTTCCTGCGCCACATTGCCGATGCCGTAAGATCGCGCCACGCCTGCCAGCCGCTGGCGCAGCAGCTTCCGGCCTCGGCTCAGACGGGACATGACTGTGCCAATCGGTATGTTCAAAATTCCCGCCGATTCCTTGTATGAGAATTCTTCCACGTCAACCAGCAAAACAACGGACCTGAAATCTTCGGGTACAGTTGCCAGTGCAGCCAGGATCTCGTCATCCGTTATTTGCTCGGGCACGGGCGGCGCGGAGGCGGCAGTCTGTATCAACTCTTCACTGTCCTTTACAATCCGGATGTTGAACCACTTCCGGCGGTAATGATGCAGCGTATTGAAAAGGATTTTGAAGAGCCACGCACGGCAGTTGGTACCGGTTTCAAACCGGTCGAATGATTTCCAGGCTTGCAGGTAGACTTCCTGCAGCACATCCTCGGCTTTGGTGCTGTCAGAGAGAAGCCGCGTCGCGGTCCGGTAGATATCGCTCAAATGCGGCAACGCGGCTGCTTCGAACTCACCGGTTCGGCGTTCGCGCGAAAACAGCATCGGACTCGACTCCTCCTCGACTGATCGTTGCAGCGCGTGGTGTGGTTCTACTTTACCCGAGTCGCCAATCGGGGGAAACCCGAAAGCAGAAGCGTACGTGCCGGTTTGGAACGAGGCGCCCATTGTGCTGACAACAGAACATGCTGCTTGAGGGGCCGATTATTCCCCCCCGGACAAATTTTACGCGTGCCCCTGCAAGGCGTATGCTCAGAATGACTTTAGCCCGCGTGGCGGGGCGGATTTATCGAGGTGGTGGAATAATTCCGGGCGTCCGACGGCTCTAAGCATGGAGGGTACTTTGCTCGCTAGATTCTGGCCGGCAGCAGCGCTTCTCATCGCCATTGCGGGCGCGATCATCGCAGCGGACCGAGCTTCCACTCCCGACAGGCGTATGCCGGTTATTGTGGAGTTGTTCACATCGGAAGGTTGTTCCAGTTGTCCCCCAGCCGACCGGTTGCTCGAGAAGCTGGATCAGTTGCAGCCCGTGCCCGGGGCCGAAATTATCGCGCTCAGTGAGCACGTAGACTATTGGAACCATCTCGGATGGACGGACCCTTACTCGGCGGCGGTGTTCAGCAGCCGGCAGGCGGCATATGCGCGCCGGTTTCAACTCGAGGGCAGTTATACGCCGCAAATGGTCGTCGATGGAGCGGTGGAATTCGTGGGCAGCGATTCGCACCGGGCGGAATCTGCTATTACCGCCGCGGCCAAACTGGAGAAAATTCCGGTTCGTTTGTCGGCCGGCACGAAAACTGTGCGCATCGAGGTTGGCGCGCTGGCGAACTCCTCTGGACGGGAGAAAGCGGATGTGTTTCTCGCTCTGGCACAGGTCAGCGGCAAGTCAAACGTGCTGCAGGGAGAAAATCAAGGACGCCGTTTGCATCACGTGGCAATCGTCAAGAGTCTTCAGCGCGTGGGAAGCATAAACGCCAAAGCACCATTCGCGAAGGACGTTGCGCTAGGCGGGAATGGCGATCTGCAAAATATACGGATTATCGTGTTTGTGCAGGGGCCTGGAAACGGTCAGGTATGGGGAGCGGCGATGTTGGGCCCCGCGCATGCCCACTAGTCCTCGAGTTCCGATGGTCGTCTCGTACGTCCGCGCGGAAACTTCGATGCCGAAGTCAGACCGGGAGCAATCCCGGCGTCACGTGGAGATCTTCCGGCGTCTCAGGGACGGAGGACCGCTTCATTCTCTTGGACATCGCCTGCTCCCTGATGGCAGCTTTGGCGCGCACGTGGGAGACCATGTCCGCCTCAGTGAGGTTGAATAACGCCAACTGCGGCTCCGCTTCCGTGGAAGTTTCCAGTAGGCGCAAGCACATCATGGGCACCTCCTGAATTTGAATGTGGTGTTTGGTCAGCAGAGCCACATCTGTCGTGACGAGGAGGCCCTTGCGGGTTCCGTCCGCGACGAGTGCTTGAAACATGTACTCCCGGATGCCCGTTGTCTTATGGACGAACCCCGTGTACAGGAGTTTCACACGTCCGCCTGGCGAGCATGGCGCGCGGTTTCGCCGTTCGGCTTGCGATTTGCCGCACGACCTCGCGAAACGGAGAGGGTTACTGTCGAAGAACCCTTCGCATCGCCATTCGTTATTCGCGGGGAGTGCTGGTCGACCATGGCCTGCAAACGTGCAACTAAGGCCTTGCCAAGGTGCATTTCCTCGGAGTTGGATTTATAGCCTGGCATTTTCGGATCGATAAATTGCTTGCGAAACAGCTGATCCGATGCCAATGCGGCTAACAAGCGAAGCTCTTCAAGCGTAAGTTTCAAAGTCATAGTTTCCATGCGCTCTCCGTTCGGTCGCTGCCAAGGCCCACTTTGCCGAGTAGCCAAATTCCTGCCATAGCCGGCTGCCTGGCGTCCGTGCACGCTTGCGCTCTCGCAGACCAAGGCTCGATGTCGCAACGCCCGACAATACAATAGCCGCTAAGAAGAGAATGCTCAGATCGACTGACTTAGTTCAGAAAATCTGCGGAGTGGGCGATAGTGCTCAGTCGTTAACTATAATAGACTACGTGCACTTAGGTGTCAAGCAGCCTACCCGAACTTACTCGCCAGATAGTTAGTTTCATTAAGTTAGGCGGGTGTCCATTTTGCAATTAACCCGCGACCGAAGGAACTGGGAACTGCCGGGAAGGACTTACCGACGAGGGCCTTGAATTTCATGGTGCTGGAGGAGGGGGTCGAACCCTCATGACCAGTGAAGGTCGCGGGATTTTGAGTCCCGTGCGTCTGCCAGTTCCGCCACTCCAGCAAGTGCTTAGTTCACTTGAGCTTACCAAATTTCTTCAGCGCGCGCCTCAAGTCAAAACTCCAGTCATTCTCGGCGGTTATTTCACCCGCCGCAATTTGGCAGCACGTTCCTGCTTTCGCCGCCTGAAGTAGTTCGCGAGTTTGTCCGCCGCGCTGCCGATGTCGCCTTCATCCGTGATGTTGTAGCGGTCAAAGATCGCACGAGTCTTGTGCCCGCTGATTTCCAGGAAATGGCCTATTTTCCCGCCGCTCCGGTGGTCTGGTTTTACTCCGCCCTTGACAGTTCGCCACAATTTCGGGCTCAGAGTTCATGTGACCTTGAAAGCGCCATGGCATTCCAGCGGAATGAAGATCCGGTTAGCACGCAATGAATAGATGGAGATCGGGATCGGCAGTCGAAGGAGCCGAAGAAGAGATTGGTAACGCAAATTTTGGCGCGGGGCTTACGCTTGCGCCGGGGGCGGGGAAACACTACCGCGGCGTCTGTTGCGTGAACTACAGATTCGCGGGCGCGCCCATCTAGGAGTTGGTCCATCCACCCTTTGAAGTACCGCACCATGGCTCCCTCATAGCGGTACTCCCATAGGCGGTCCAGGCAGTTGCGCGATCTTCTCGGTCTTCACCCCGCAGTCCGGACGGCGCAATCGGTACAGCTCGATCTTCGCTGATGAACCATCCGAGCGTCGGATAGTAGTAGCTGGCGCGGTAGTAATATAACCCCGTCGCATCGTTCTGCCGTCGCGTGTACTGAAAGGTGCTGCTGCTCGATACACCGCTGCTCGTCGTTTTACCGAATGGCTCATAGGTATACTGCGTCTGCGTCGTTCCGGCAGAGTCTGTCAGCGCCAGCGTCGATCCCAAGCCGTTTTTGCAACCGTTCCGCTCGCTGGCTCCTGCTAACGGCCCTCTGCTTTCCGGTGCAGGCTTTTAAGATACTGCTGATACTCGCTGTACAGCATGACTGTGCGTGGCCCGCCCGGCTTGAGGCTCGAATCCGGAGAATTGAAAATACCCGGGTACTGATAGCACAGGATCTTTTCGAAATTAGGAAAACGGGTCAGGTCCTGGATCAATCCATCGATCGGACGCGGGACGAGCGCCTTGCCCTCAAACAGAAAAGCCTCCATGTCCATCCACAGATGTGAGCCGGCCCGATCGCACATGCCTTGCCAGATCGTGGCGGATTCGTCGCCGGTAACATCGCCACGAGGCATTCGGTGAAACGCGAAAGGACAAACAATGTCCAGGTGCTGCAACACGAGCGGCCATGCGTCCTGCGATTGGCGCATCCCGTGGGCGTTCGGGGCAAGCATCACCGGCTTTTCCGGCGCTAACTTACGGCAGAAGCTCTGGAACTCACGGAAAAAGGTCACGATCTCCTGACGGTACCGATCTTTGACCGCCTCACCCTGGTCCGGTATAAGACTGCCGTATACTTCTTCAGAAACGTACCAGCCGTAGAACGAGGGATGGTGGCCGTAACGCCGCCACAACTCTTCCGCCACCTTCTTATGCCAGTCGAGCGAGGCCGCGCTGAAATCGAACCACGCGTACATGCCGACCCCGAGGAACACGTTCATATGAAGCAGGTCGGCCTCCGCCAGAATAGCTTCAACAGGATCGTGGGACGCGATCTGCATCCGTCCTGGGAATAACGCAGATGGGTAATATGCCAGACCTTTGTAGCCGGTTTTGGAAATCGAATACCGGCCGTAATATTCCTGGTTGCGAAACAATTCCTGAATGACTACCGTGTCCATGCCGATGCCGTGCATGCCGCGTATCTGCTGGCGCCAGTCATCGTCGGTTAACTTGCGGATATCGGTGTTCCAGTAACGCCCTTCCTCATCGCTCCAGTGAACGATGCCGAGCCATGCGCCATCAATGGTGCGGGTCGAGCGGATGCCGGAAGGAAGTACGTCGAGGTCCTGCTCGGCACGAGACTCGCTGTCCGGTGAAGCGACTTCCAGGATCACTCGGCGTTTCCCGGCCCAGCCCGCCGTCGGCTGGCGATAACTTATGCGGCCGTTCGAGCCGCTCGCGATCTCCAAACTCGCCGTGTGCAGGAGATTGGCCGGCGCCTTCCGGTCGAGATAGAGCGAGGCGGTGTACCGGCGGTTATGACCGCTGTGGTTCTCGATGGCACCCCGGATGTCTATCACGACTTTATCGGTAATCGGCGAGGGAGGTACCAGTTCGAGCCGCGTGTCCCGTGCTTGCCCAAACGCGGCGAGCGACACGAACGCGGCCCACCCGAGAACCCCCAGCCAGCACAGTCTGCTCATCGCGGATTCACGCAGTCGTATTAATAGGACTCTTCGCGCTTGCGGACGGACCGGACCACGGCGCGGTACAAATCGCCGCGATACACGGATCGCGTGAGTTCGAGCGGTTGCCCGGAATCGGCAAAGCTCTTTCGGTGCACGATCAGAACCGCGGTGTTTCGCGGCAGGGCCAGCAGCTTGGCATCCGACGAATTGGGAACCTCAGCCGACATCTCCTCGACGCATCCCTCCAGGCGCAACCCGTAAGTGCTTTCGAGAATGCCGTACAACGAATTGCGACCCAAGTCGAAGCGTTCCAGCTTGGGGCACATCACCTGCGACAGATGCACCGTCTCGACGGCCAGGGGATTGCCGTCGCACAATCGCACGCGGCAGATCTCGTACACCTTCTGTCCCCCTTCGAGATTAAAGAACTCCCTCGCCGCGCTGGACGGCGCCACGGCGCCGAAAGAGATCAGCCGCGACGATGGCACTCCGCCACGCGACTGTATCTCCTCGGTGAATCCCCGCATCTCCTGCTGCTGCTTGCGTAGCCGATTGCCCGTTACGAACGTGCCGCGTCCGCGGTGCGATTCAATCAGCCCCTTCTGCTCGAGCAGGCCGGTTGCTTCCCGAAGCGTCATGCGGCTGACGCCAGTAATTTCCGACAGTGTGCGCTCGGGCGGAAGCGGCGTGCCGGCGGGAAGCCGGCCTCTGGCGATGAGGCCGCTCAGAGCCTGTGCGATCTGGATGTAGGCCGGCGTGGGGCTGCCTTTGTCGATGCGGATCGTTGAGAATACAGCGGGTACAGAAGCCGAGGGCGAGATCGAGTTCGACATTGTAATAGTCTAGACCAAATGTCTAGACATTTATAACACCCCTCCGGTATGCTGTCAAGACAAAGGTCGGCGCGAACCCATGGCATTCAGCAGGCAGTGGAGGAGTTTGTCAGCCGCGGCGTTTTTTCTGTGCGCGCCGCTGCTCCTGCCTGACCCGGGTTCGCTCGTCCATCGCGGCGCGGAAGCGTTGCACCGCGGTGACCTGGTGACGGCGGTACGCGTGCTCAGCGAAGCGGTCCGCGAGCAGCCCGCCAATGCGCATGCGCTCAAACTGCTGGGTATAGCCTATTCCCGCCAACAGCGTGACCAATCCGCGCAGGACAGTTTCGAACGCGCCTGCGAGTCCGATCCCCGGGAACAAAATGCGTGCTATTTTCTCGGCCGTGCTTACTATTACGTCAACCGCTTCGAAGACTCGCTCGCCACGCTGCAAGCCGCGTTGCGCACTAGAGCGAGCGACCGCAACCTCACGCTGGCCGGGATTGCGGAGGCATTCGAAGCGCTGGGGAGGACGAGCGAAGCCGAGCGAACATATAAGGACGCGGCGGCGAGCGGAAATTCCCAGGCGCTGGTTGCATACGGCATGTTCCTGTTTCACCAGGGGCGCGGAAGCCAGAGTCTGCCGCTGCTGCGTCAAGCCGGCGCCAAAAAGGAACTGGCGCTGGTGACGCGATCGCTAGAAGCCGGATCCAACGAACCTTTCCGGGAGTTCTCACCTTCCCAAGTCCGTTTCAAGGCCCAAACGCTGCCGATGGTGGTGCGCAACGGCGCCGAGGGCGACAAACAGCAGGTGGAAACCATGCTCGCCGGAGTCGCAGTGTTCGACTATGACAAGGACGGCTGGCCTGACATTTTCGTCGCGAACGGCGCGCACTTGCCGGACCTCGTCAAATCGAACTCGTCGTTTCACAACCGGCTGTTCCGCAACAACCACGACGGCACGTTCAGCGACGTGACCGAGCGTGCCGGATTATCCGGCGCGGGTTACTCCATGGGCGCCGCGGCCGCGGATTACGATAACGACGGCTGGACAGATCTCTTCGTCACCGGCGTTCGCTCCAATACGCTGTATCACAACAACGGCGACGGCACTTTCACAGACGTGACTGCCCAGGCCGGAATCGCGCAAGACGGTCTGTGGTCCGTGGCAGCTGGCTGGTTCGATTACGACAACGACGGCCGCCTGGACCTGTTGGTTGTGCGCTACGTGAACTGGTCTCCAGAGAACGAGTCACGGTGCGGTCTCGAAAAGCCCGGCTACCGGACCTACTGCCACCCGAGGTTCTATGCGCCGTTACCGAATGCCCTGTATCACAACGAAGGTAACGGGCGCTTTCGGGATGTTTCACAAGAGTCGGGGATCGGCCGGTATCCGGGCAAGGGTATGGGGGTCGCATTTGGCGATTACGATGGCGACGGTTTGCTGGATGTTTTTGTCGCCAACGATACGGTGAGGAATTACCTTTTCCACAACGATGGGCGCGGGCATTTTTCCGAAGTCGGCGCGGAAGCCGGAGTAAGCTACGCCGAAAATGGCAATGAGACGTCCTCCATGGGGGTCGACTTCCGCGACTATGATAACGATGGCCGCGAGGATCTCTTCGTCACGACGTTGAGCAACGAGCGATTTTCGCTATTTCGGAACATCGGTTCGCTCTTCGCCAACACCACCGCCCCGAGCAGGATCAGCAGCGAGAGCCTGCCGTGGAGCGGGTGGAGCACCGGCATGTTCGATTTCAATAACGACGGGTTCAAGGACATTTTCGTTGCCGGCGGACATGCCATGGACAACGCCGAGCTGACTACCAGTCGCGCGTCGCGCCAGCCCAACCTACTGTTTCTCAATCAGGGAAACGGTACGTTCCAACTGCTGCAGTTGCCCGGCGCGGCCTTCCATCGCGGCGCGGCATTCGGCGATTTCAATCGTGACGGCCGCATGGATGTCGTGGTTACGCGGCTGAACGAATCGCCGGTAGTGCTGCAGAATGTCTCTGCGAAAACAGGCCATTGGATCGAGGTGCGCCTCGATGGCCGCCGTTCGAATCGGGACGGCATCGGCGCACTATTGCACGTCTCAACCGTTTCTGGCGAGCAATGGAACCGCGTCACGACTTCAGTCGGCTATGCCAGCTCGAGCGATCGAACGGTTCACTTCGGTCTGGGTGATGACGACCGCGTCGCCACTCTCGAAATCCGCTGGCCTTCCGGTGTGCGGCAGGTCCTTCATGGGCTCGCGGCGGATCGATTGCTGGTGGTGCCGGAGCCGGACCGCGAATAGCATGCCGTCAGTTCGCGTCTTTGATCTGCTCGCCACCGGTTGTGCAATCGTTCTCTGCTCGCTGCCCTTCTTAGCGGCGCCCGCGCCAGGAAATGCCATTCGTTTTGAAAATCGCGGTCTCGGGCCCACGCAGCGCTTTGTCCTGGCAAACGGCACGACGGAGGACAAGCCCGTCATTGACTCCACCCTGGGAGGCGTAGCGCTGCTCGATTACGATAACGACGGCTACCTCGATATCTTTTTCACCAATGGCGCCAGCATTCCGAGCCTTACCAAGTCCGCGCCTTCCTTTTACAACCGGCTGTTCCATAACAATCGCGACGGCACATTCACCGACGTAACAGCGCGCGCCGGCTTGCGGGGCGCGGGGTACAGCATGGGCGTGGCCGCAGCGGATTATGACAACGACGGCTGGGTCGATCTCTACGTGGCGGGCGTGAACCGCAACATTCTGTACCACAACAACGGCGACGGCACCTTTACCGACGCCACGCAGAAGGCCGGAGTCAGCGGCGTCTACACCTCGGGAAAAAAGCCCTGGTCGGTGGCGGCGGCCTGGCTGGACTATGACAATGACGGCCGTCTGGACCTTCTGGTGGTCAACTACCTGGACTGGTCGTTCGCGAAGAACCAACTCTGCGGCGATGCGGGGCGGCGCGTCTCCTGTACGCCTGCCCTTTATAAGGGAGAGACAAATATCCTTTATCACAACAATGGCGATGGAACCTTCACCGATGTCTCCGAGGAAACCGGAATTGGCCGGCATATCGGCAAAGGCATGAGCGCCGCCATCGCCGATTATGACGGGGATGGCTTCATCGATATTCTCGTCACCAACGACCGGGAACCTAACTTTCTTTTCCACAATGCGGGCGGCAAGAAGTTCACCGAGGTCGGAGTGGAATCGGCCGTGGCCTTAACGCAGGACGGCATGGCCGTTTCGAACATGGGGGTCGACTTTCGCGATCTCGATAATGACGGCTGGCCGGATGTGCTGATCGCCGCGCTGCAGGGCGAGACGTTCCTCTTGTTCTTCAACAGTGGAAAGAGCTTTTTTACAGAGAGCTCGTATCAGGCAGGTGTTGGATACGCATCCCGGCAGATGAGCGGCTGGAGCGTAGGCGGCTACGATTTCGACAACGATGGATACAAGGACCTGTTCACCTCAAATTCGCACGTTAGTGAGAATGTTCACAGTTATGGTCCCGAGAGATATCGCCAGCCCAATGCGGTGTTCCGTAACATTAGGAACGGCCAGTTCCAGGATGTAGGCCGCAGCGCCGGAATCTCCATGAACGAGGCGGCCGCACACCGAGGTAGCGCGTTTGGCGACCTGAACAATGACGGCAAGGTGGACGTGGTGGTCTCGGCTATTGGCTCGCCCGCAGAAGTTCTTTACAATACCGGCCCCAGGGCCAATCACTGGCTGATTATCCAAGCCGTAGGGACGAAGAGCAACCGCGACGGCATCGGAACCCGCATCAAGATTGTGGGTGTCTCGGGTCTGACCCAATACAACCACGTGACCACGGCTGTGGGCTACGCGAGTTCATCCGATAAACGGGTGCACTTCGGGCTCGGTCGGGACGCCCGAGTGCGCCGGATCGAGCTGCGCTGGCCGAGCGGCAAGGTGCAAGTGCTCACGGATGTCGCTAGCGACCAGATCCTTAAGGTGATCGAACCATGATGCGAGCCGCCCTACTGCTGTGCCTTGCTGCTCCCGTGTGGAGCCAGTGCAGTGGCGACGCGGATAAATCCCTCGCCTTCGCCGATAACGCGCTCCGCCAAGGCAACGTCGACGAGGCGGAGCAGATCGTGACGCGCGTCCGCACGGAGTCGCCCGCTTGTTCCCACGCGCTTCTGCTTATGGGGCGCGTGCAAGCCGCCCGGCACATGACTGATCAGGCGCGGG
>DATLVQ010000067.1:0-12433 GCA_035577325.1 Bryobacteraceae bacterium
GTCCGCGCACCCCCGCTGTCTGCGTCACGTCCGTAAACGTGCCGTCCCGATTGTTGTGGTACAGGCGGTTCCAGTAGCGCGGATCGCTCTTGTCCGGCATCTTACCAGCAGGCATCGGATCTTCAATCGCCGCGCCATTGACAAAAAACAGGTCGAGCCACCCATCGCCATCGTAATCCAGCATCGCGACGCCGCCGCACATCGATTCAAGCAGATACTTCTGTGAGGTGAGACTGGGTTCGTTCTTGAACTTCACGCCGGAGCGCTCCGTGACATCGGCAAACGTCGGAAGCAGCGGCGATGCGCCAGGCACACACCTGCCCGCGAGGGCGCCAAGCAGAAATGAGCGGCGGCTGAATGGGTAGCCTGGCAAGAGGAAAGCCTAATTCTAGCGTCCGGCGGGAACCGGCTGTAACTTATGTCCTTTTGGCCCCGGCATCAGCCGGTCGGGCGGCCTGCTCGCCAGCTCGATGATGGCGGCCAACGCGGCTTTCGCCTGCTCGGGTGTCGCCGTCAGATATTGGTGCTGCCCCTTGGCATTCGCGGTGAAGTGCGTGCGTCCCGCGTCGTCCACGGTAATGGTCCCACGCGGGGAAAGAGAAAATGATGACGCGCGCACTGCGAATAGCGTCGCCGTCGGGTCCCACATCGGCCGGTCGTAAGGCATCTTCATGTATTCGCGATAAGACTCGGCCAGCGGATGGTCCGCCACGTATCCGTAATCCTTAAGAATGCTGCTAGCCGGATACACAACCTGGTTGCCTATCTCATATCCGCTCGCCACAATGCGCGTGGGCCACTCGGCAAATACTTTCTTCGCCGACGGGATATCTGTCTCGATGTTGTACTCGGGCTTCCCCTCCGGAAATGCCCCGCCCATCAACGACAGCAGCTGCACTTTGCGCTTCACCAGCTCGCGTCCGGCGAGCGGGCTCGCATCATCCGCCGGGGAATCGAGCAACCGCGCGAGATTTGTGCTGAAACCCACCTGCACAATCACCACGGCTCCGTCCTTCTCTTTCGACAGCACGCCCCGCAGCAGGTTGGTGGCCGCCGGAGCATCCTTGCCGTCCATCAGATCGTGCGGATACACGAACGAGTGGTCCGGGTGCGTGCGCGTAGCAGGCACGCGGATCATATTGGCGTCTTCTGGCGTCTTGCCATTGCGCACCACGCCAATCGGAGTGTTTCCCCGGCCATAGAACGTGTTCATCACGTCGATGAACGGCGCCGCCCACCGGTTGTCCTTGGTGACAGTCACTGCGAGCAGTTTGGCCTCGCCGCGGCTTTCGAGTGCGTGAATCATTGCCAGAGCCACCGCATCATCCACGTCGTTGCCCATATCGGTGTCGAAAATCAACCGGACGGGTGCGGCGCCGTACAGCATCGTCGCGGAGACCAACACGGTGGCAGCGGTAATCCGAATACTTTTCGACAATCGCATGTCCTACGAATTTACCGCGGTTGGCCCGGTCGAATCTCGCCCCAGATCACCTGGTAAGCCTCAATCTGGTCGTCGAGATTCTTGCCTGCACGGACGAACACGCGCGTGTTGGGTTTCAAATCCGCGGCCTCCGCCATACTCCCGCCTTCCAGGTAGCGCGTGTCGAGCCTCAGCAAAATCGTTTTCTCGCCTTCCAGTCGCGTGTGCAGCACCAGGAAATCGGCCGTCACTCGCGCAATCACGCCGGAATATGTCAGGTTGCCGCGCGGTGCCAGGAAGTCTATAAAATTCGGATGGTAGGCGCGCGACCTCCCTGCCAAAGCCGCCGGGCGCAGCGGATGCGGCGTTTCCACAACGTGAACCGTGCGGGCGTAACGCACCGCCGCGCTCTCGTCGCGATCCGCAACCACCTCTATGATGTCGCCTTTTTGCAGGCCGCTCATCGAGACGCGCTGCTCCTCCCGCTCCACATACGTCCTGGCATCGAACCGGAAGCGATAAACCTGGTTGTTACTCTTGGCATGAAGAGTGAATTCTCCCGCCGGACCTGGCCCGTCACATGCGATCAGCACGCCGCGGATCACGCCTGAAAACGCTGGCTGCTGCGCGCGCAAAGCGCCGGCATTCAAACACAGGATCGCCGTCAACAACGGTAACAGGCGGATTCCCACCTTCCACCTCTTCTCTTACGGTAACATCGCCATCCCGAAATGACACCGGAATCGCGGTCAGCGCGGCTCCGGATGCTACGATAAATAAATCCCTGATATGGCGTTGCGTTTCTATAATACTCTCTCCTTGCAGGTGGAGAAGTTCCAGCCGCAAGACAACTTGGTGCGCATGTATACCTGCGGACCCACAGTCTACGATTACGCACACATCGGCAACTTCCGCACGTTCGCATTTTACGATCTGCTGCGGCGCTGGTTGCGTGTGCGTGGTTACCGGCTCGATCACGTAATGAACATCACCGACGTGGAAGACAAGATCATCCGCAACGCCCTGGCAAATCAAAAATCACTGGCCGACTATACCGCAACCTACGAAAAAGCATTTCTGGAAGACTGCGATACGTTGCGCCTGGAGCACCCTGAGCAGGTTGCGCGCGCCACCGAGCACATTCCGGAGATGGCCGCGGCCATCCGGAAGTTGAGCGAATCGGGGCACACCTACACCAGCGACGGCTCGGTGTATTTCCGTATCGCCACTTTCCCCGAGTACGGCCGCCTTTCGCATAACGATTTCGGCGGAATCCGCGCCGGTGCCCGCGTCGACTTAGACACTTACGAAAAGGCCGATGCGCGGGATTTCGCGCTATGGAAAGCGCCAAAGGACGGCGAGCCGTTCTGGGAAACGCCCATCGGTCCGGGGCGCCCCGGCTGGCACATCGAGTGCTCCGTCATGGCCATTCGCTATTTGGGCGAGACGCTCGACATTCACGCTGGCGGCGTTGATCTGATTTTTCCGCACCACGAAAACGAGATCGCGCAGTCGGTCGCGCTCACCGGAAAACCATTCGCGCGTTACTGGCTGCACTCCGAGTTTCTGCTCGTCGATGGCCAGAAGATGTCGAAGTCGCTCGGCAACTACTACACCCTGCGCGACGTGCTGGCGCGGGGTTACCCGCCGGAAACCGTGCGTTACCTGCTGGCCTCGGTTCCCTATCGCAAGCAGTTGAATTTTACTTTCGAGGGCTTGAAATCGGCCACCACCGCTGTCGATCGTCTGCGGAATTTCAAGCTGCGCCTCGACAAAGAGAAATTTGCACCCGGCAAAAATGAAAAGCTGCTGGACCGTGCAGCCCAGGCGGAAACACAGTTCGCCGATAGCCTGGACGACGATCTCAACACCGCCGAAGCGCTGGCCGCGGTGTTCGAATATCTTCGCGATACCAATATCGCCATGGATGCGGGCGAGTTTCGCGAAGCAAATGTAGCCCCGGCGGTGGCATTTCTTGATCGTTTCGATTCGATCTTCGATGTTCTGCGCCCCGCCGCCAAGCAGGCCTCGCTGTCCGACGCCGAAGTCGAGGCCAGAATCGCCGCCCGCACGCAGGCCAAAAAGTCGCGCAATTTCGCCGAAGCCGATCGTCTGCGCGACGAGCTGCTGGCCGAGGGCGTCATTCTCGAAGACACCAAGGACGGAGTCCGATGGAAAAGAAAGTAAAGCCGCACACTAAAGCCGTGCACGCGGGAGACCGCAAGCGCACCGGCCGCCACATTCCTGTCACCACGCCCATCAGCACCGCGGTAAGCTTCTTCTACGAAAATATCGAGCAGCTCGACCGCGTTTTCGGACGCGAGGAGCCCGGCTTCAGCTATTCGCGCTACGACAACCCGACCAACCAGGCCCTCGAGGAGCTTTGCGCTTCGCTTGAAAGCGGTCACGGCGCCTTGGCCTGCAGCTCCGGTATGGCCGCGATTCACGTCGCTCTGCTTACCGCGCTCACGGACCGCCGCAAGTCGGTCGTGGCCGCCAATGCGCTTTATGGCGCAACCGTCAACCTCCTGATGAACGTGCTCGAGCCGTTGGGCGTCGAGGTGCGTTTCGTCGATGTCTGCAATCTGGCGGAGACTGAAAACGCTATCCATGAAGCCAAGCCGGGCTGCGTGCTCATGGAGACGATTTCAAACCCGTTGCTGCGCGTGGGCCAGATCGATAAAATTGCCGCGCTGACAAAATCCGCCGGCGCCGCGTTGCTGGTGGATAACACGTTTGCCACGCCGCTTCTGTCGCGCCCCCTGGAGATGGGTGCAAATCTGGTGGTTCACAGCCTTACGAAGTTTCTGGCGGGCCACGGCGATGTGATGGGCGGCGTCGTGATTTCAGATGCGGCCCATTACGACACCCTGCGCACGCTCTCACGTACCTTCGGGCCGGTGCTCGGGCCGTTCGAAAGTTACCTCGCCATGCGCGGCATCAAAACTTTCGCCGTGCGCATGGAGCGTCAATGCACCAACGCCTGCCGCGTGGCGTCCTGGCTCGCAGCGCGCCCCGAAATTGCGCGCGTCCACTTCCCCGCCGATCCCGCCCATCCCGACGCCGCCACCATTCGCCGCATGCTGCCCGACGGCCTCTACGGCGCTATCGTGACCTTCGAGTTAAAAGGCGCGGGCCGCGACGACGTCTTCCGCTTCATGAACGCTCTCCAGCTGGTCGTACCGGCAACCTCGCTCGGCGACGTGCACAGCATGATGCTTTACCCCGCCATGAGCTCGCACCGCGAACTGTCGCCCAAGCACCGCGAGCGCATGGGCATCAGCGACGGCATGGTGCGCCTCTCCGTCGGCATCGAGTCAGTCGAGGACATCATCGCCGACCTCGAGCAGGCGCTGAAAAAGTCCACGGAAAACCGCTAGCGGAGGGCCTGCTCTCCGAACGCCTGAAGGGATCGGTAGAATCGGTAGCGCAGGGCTGCCGCGTTGGCGGAAGACCTGCGGCTTTTTCTTTGCGGACGTGAAAGGCCACGGATCCCCGCCAAGATCGGGCATAGCTCTGCGCTACGA
This sequence comes from Bryobacteraceae bacterium, assembly GCA_035577325.1. Taxonomy (GTDB): domain Bacteria; phylum Acidobacteriota; class Terriglobia; order Bryobacterales; family Bryobacteraceae; genus QHXW01. The sequence continues at coordinate 4,951 of DATLVQ010000067.1, forward strand.
GCCTTGGGAGGACGCGTCAGCCTGCTAGAATCGGCGCCTCTCCTACTTCAGCGCCCCCACCTGATAATTCAGCACTGCGCGCTGCAGATCGTAGTCGTACTTCGCGCTCGCGCTGGCAATCTCCGCCGACGTCTTATTCAACTGCGCCTGGCTCAGCTCGACAATCGAGCTTAACCCCAGGTCATAGCGCGTCTGCGCCAGATCGAGCGCCTGCACCGCCTGGTTCAGCAGTTGCGCCGTCAGATCCAGCCGCTGGTAAGCCGTGCTCGCGTTGAGCCACGCCACCTGCACGTCGCGCGAGATCCGATTTTCCAGATCGCGCAGGTTCTGCTCGGCGGCCTGCGCCCGTAATTCGGCCTCGCTCCGCCGCGCCGAAAACAAATGCCCGTTGAAAATCGGAATGTTCACATTCACGCCCGCCGCGGCATAGCGATTGTGTAGCGTATCTTCATGCGCCGGAAGAACGCCGGAAGTCGCGATCCCGCTGATCGATGGAAAACTCAGCGCACGTTCGGCGCGGGCCAGCCGCAGCGCGGAATCGTGTTCGTCGCGGTAGCTGGCCAGCTCGGGCCGCGCCTGCATCGCATCGGCCACCAGTTGCACGGCATTATCCGGCAGAGTACCCGGCGCGGATGGCTCCGCCAGGTCGAAGCTCCTCTGGTCACGAAAGCCCAGCGCCGTGGATAACTCGGCGAACGAGGATTTCAGGTCGTTCTGCGCGTTGGCCAGCAGAAGCCTGGCCTCGCCCAGGTTCACGTTGGCGAAACTCACGTCGAGTCCCGATCGCAGCTTGCTATTAGCCAGCGTAGTAATTTGATCCACGATGAGCTGCCGCGCGGCCACCGTTTGTTCGGCCACCACCAGCACCGTTTGCGCCCGCAGTACGCCCAGGTACGCCCGGTTCACTTGCAGCAGCACGTCCGCACGCGTCGCCGTAGCGCTCTCCTGCTGCGCCTGCGCGTGCAGCCGCGAGCTCGCCACCAGATTCGACGTCCGGCCGAAATCGGTGATCGTCTGTCCCACCGTGAATCCGGTGGCCAGCCTGTCGTAGATGATCGGGTTGCTCAAAGCGCCCGCCGCGATGCGGCTGTTATTCAGAGCGCCGGCTCCAGTCACGCTACCGAAAAGAGTTGGATAGTAACCGGAGCGCACCTCGGTAGTCACCTGGTTGGCGGCCGCGGCGTTGAGCAGCGCCGCACTCACCTGCGGGTGATTCTTGAGTGCGATGGCTTGCGCTTCGTCGAGCGTCAGACGCATCGGCGCCTGCGCCATCGCGACGCCCGCGCTGCACAACACAGTCCAGATGGCCCGCTTCATCGCGCCGGCTCCGGGCTTGCTGCCTGCGGTATTCGCCTGTTCCGGTACACCATCAGATAAGCCGCCGGAACGATAAACACCGTCAGCACCACTGACACCGTGAGACCGCCGATAATCGCCCGCGCCAGCGGCGCATACGCCTCGCTGCCCTCGCCAAATTTCAGCGCCATGGGCAGCAGCCCGATGATCGTGGCCAGCGACGTCATCAGCACCGGCCGCAGCCGCACCCGGCACGCGCGCGCCACCGCCTGCTCGACAGGCATGCCTTCTTCCTCCAGCCGGTGTGTGAATTCCACAATCAATATGCTGTTCGAGACCACGATGCCCACCAGCATGATCACGCCCATCAGCGACATCACGTTCATCGTCGTGTCGGAAAGGTAGAGCGTCACCAGTACACCCGTGAGCCCCGTCGGGACCGCCAGCAGAATCAGGAATGGATCGATGAACGACCGGAATTGCGCCACCAGAATCAGATACAGCAGAACGATCGAAAGGATCAGCCCGAGTCCAAAACTCTTGAACGAAGCGCGCATGCCCTGCACCATCCCGCGCAAATCCACCGCCACACCCGGGGGAATATGAGTCTCCTGAATGATGTGGTCGATCGCGTTGGCCATCTTTCCCAGGTCCTCGCCCGTTGGCCGCACGTACACATCGATGATCCGCCGAAGCTGGTAGTGATCCACTTCCGTCGGCGATTGAATTCGTGTGATCTTGCTGATCATGTCCAGCTGCGTAGGATTCTTCTCCATCGGCGACCGCAGCGGAATCGACTTGAGATCGGTGAGGCTCTTCACTTGCGCTTCCGGATACTGCACCGTCAGCATATAGTCGTTGCCCGTCTTAGGGTCGATCCAATAACTCGGCGCAATCATCGTGTTTGACGTCAGCGCGGTGATGACGTTCCCCACCACTTCCCGTTGGTTCAGTCCCATTTCGCTGGCGCGCATGCGATCGACGTCCAGCTTGAGCGCCGGATAATCCAGGTCCTGCGGAATATAAACATTGCCGGCTCCAGGAATACCGCGAATCCGGCCCGCAATCGCGGAGGCCGTGTCATACGCCGCGTTCATATTGGAGCCCGACACCTGCACATCGATCGGCGCCGGCATCCCCATATTCAGAACCGCGTCCACCAGTCCGCCGGATTGGAAGAATGTGCTCAATTGCGGCAGCTCCCGTGCCAGACGTTCTTTCACTTCGTGCATGTACTGGTAGCTGCCAACTTTGTGGCCTTCCTTTAGACTCACCTGCACAAACGCCGTGTGTTGCGCGGAATTCGGCGTGTAGATCGCCGAAAAATCGGGCGTGCTGCCGATATTCGAAACCACCATGCCCAGGTCATCGGGCGAAACCACCTGCCGGATCTCCCGCTCCACCTGCTTCACGTACTGATTCGTCACCTCGATGCGCGTGCCCGACGGCGCTTTCAGGTTGATCATGAACTGCCCCGCATCGGTCCGCGGAAAAAACGAAACGCCCAACAGCGGATAAATCCCCAGGCTCGCTACGAAAATCACCGTGATCCCGGCCACTGTAAGCAGCGGCCGCGTGAGTGCTCCTTGCACCATGCGGTCGTAGCTCCCCAGCATCGCGTTGAATCCCCCGTTGAACCAGTTGTTGAAGCGTGCGCCTAAGCTTAACCGCCGGGACGTCGCCGCCGCGCTCGCATGAACCGGCTTCCGTTCGATCGCGGCTTCCTCCTCCCCCGCTTCCATCTCCACGCCCTCCATGGGCTGATGGTGTCCCTTGATGAACATCGCGCAGAACAGCGGCACCACCGTCATCGCCACCGCATAAGAAGCGAACAGAGAAAGCACCACCGCCAGCGCCAGCGCCGAGAACAGAAACTTGCTCACGCCGTACAGAAATGTAACGGGGAAGAACACCACCACCGTGGTCAAAGTCGCCGAGAGAACCGGCAGCGCCACTTCGCTCCCGCCTTTTTCCGCCGCCACGCGTGGCGATTCTCCCATTTCCAGATGCCGGTAAATGTTTTCCAGCACTACCACCGAGTTATCGATCAGCCGCGAAAACGCCAGCGCCAGCCCGCCCAGCACCATGCTGTTGATTGAGCTGCCGCCCATCTGCAGCGCAATAAAAGTCGCCAGCGCCGAAAGCGGAATCGAGAAGAATACCGCCACCGTCGCCCGCATGCTCCCCAGAAACACCAGAATCATGAGCGCCGTCAGAAATAGCCCCATGCTGCCTTCCCGCACCAGCGTCTGGATCGCGGTCTTCACGAACTGCGATTGATCGAAAACGACTTTCGTGATCAGTTCCTTCGGGACGTCGAACAGCTTCACGATCGCTTTGCGCACGCCGTCCACCACCGCAATCGTGTTGGTGTCGCCGCCCTGCTTGAGGATCGACAAGTAGACCGAGCGCTGACCGTCTACGCGCACCACGTTGGTCTGTATCATTGCCGCGTCCTCCGCCTTACCCACGTCCGCCACGCGCACGCTCGCCTCGCCTACCGTTTTGATCGGCAGCGCATCGATGGTCTGCAAGTCCGGAAGCTGGCTATTGGTGTAAATGTTGTAGTCGTACGGCCCGATGCGTACGTCTCCGGCCGGCAAAATCAAGTTGGAATCGTTCACCGAGCGCACCACATCCATCAGGCTGAGCTGGTGCGCCTCCAGCTTGTACGGATCTACGTAGACCATGATCTGCCGGTACTTACCGCCGAACGGTTGCGGCACCGATGCGCCCGGTACGCCCGCAATCTGATTACGCACCTGAAACTGCGCCAGGTCGTGCAGCGCGATTTCATCCAGCCCCTGCCCCTTCACCGTGACCAGGCAGACCGGTAGGCTAGACGCGTCGGACTTCAGCACCACCGGCGGCAGCGTACCCGGCGGCAGCCTTCGCAGTTGCGCCATTGCCAGGTTCGAGATCGTGGTCACCGCCGAATCGGAATTCGTGCCCGGCTGGAAATACACGCGGATGATGCTCACTCCCGGCAGCGAGCGCGATTCAATATGTTCGATCCCGCTCCCCAGCGTGAAAAATCGCTCGAAGCGGCTGGTGATGTCGGTTTCGATCTGCTCCGGCGGCATCCCCGAATAGAAAGTCGCCACCACCACCACCGGAATATTCATCACCGGGAACATGTCCACCGGCATCCGCAGCACGCTCGTCAAGCCGACAACCATAATGACCAGGCAGATCACCACGATGAAGTACGGATTGCGAATGGCGAATTTCGGCACCTATTCGCCTCCCTTGAGCGCCGCCAGATCGACAATCTTGGGCTCGACGCGCTCGCCCACGCGCACACCGCCGCGCCCGCTCACCACCACCAGATCATTCTCGGCGATCCCGGAGAGTACCTCGACTTTCGTCGGCGTCTCGATCCCCAATTTCACCGGCCGCTCTTCAATCTGCTTGTCCGGCGTCACCAGAAACACGGTGCTCTTCTTCTGATCGCCCAGGTTGACCGCCTGAATAGGAATCGCCAGGGCATCGTCGCGCTGTTCAAGCACCAGCGAAGCTTCCGCGTACATGCCCGGCTTCAGCACCAGCTCCGGATTCGGTACGTCCACCTCGGTGTCCATGGTGCGCGTGGAAAGCTGCACCTGGCTGGTGAACCGCGCCACCTTGCCCTCAAACGTGCGATTGAGCGACGGCACACGCACCGCCACCTTCGTACCCACGCGCACGCGCGGCACCACCGATTCCGGCACCGGAAGCACCAGCCGCAGCAAGTGGTCCTCCGCCAGCCGCACCACTGGCATGGCCTGCGTCTGCGACGCCGTGCCCGCCTGGATCATCGCGCCGGTATCGGCGTAGCGCTTGCTGATGACGCCTGCGAACGGCGCCGTAATGCGCGCATACGCCGCCATAGTCTTGATCTTCTCTTCATCCGCGGTTGCCACTTGCACGCCCTGCTCGGCCGCGGCCAGCGCCTCTCTGGTCGCCCCTACCTGTGCCTCCGAAACGCGGTCCCGCGCCAGCGCGTCGTCGATTTCCTGCTGTGCTACCAGATTCGGCCGCTTCTTGATCACTTCAGCCAGCCGTGCATACGAAAGGTGCGACGCCTCGTGCGCCGATTGCGACCGCAGCAGCTCATCCCGCGCCCGCTCCAGTTCCGCGCTGCTACGCCGCTTGGCCGCCAAAGCGCGCGTCAAATCGTCTTGCATCTCCGGGATCTCCAGCACCGTGAGCAGTTGCCCTTCTTTCACGCGGTCGCCAACGTCCACGTAGATCTTCTTCACGAACCCCGCAACTTTGGCGTGAACGTCGATTTCCTGAAACGGCCGGAACTCCGCCGTCAGCACCAGCTCGCGCGAAAGGTCTTCGTGCTTCGCCTTGGCGACGGCAACCGTGACCGCGCGCGGCGGATCGCCCTTCGCTTCGGCTGCATCCTTCCGCCCGCAGCCGCCCAGACACACGAGTGCCGGCGCAGCCAGCCAAACAGCCCAATGTTTCAATGGTTCCATCTCCTTTACTCCGGACGGCATTTTCGCCGGCCCGTTCGTTCACCCCGACACAACAGGGTTAGCTATAAAGAAGAAATTGCGGAGGGGGACGGACGTCCAACCGGCGCGTGCGCGGGCACGGCCGCGGTTCGCCGAGCGTCCAGTTGATGCCATCTAATGCCGGCTGGGTCTCCATGGAAACCGGCTCGGTTGTGGCAACCTGCACCGGCGCAGCATCTACCGGCACGTGGCAGGTCTCCATCTTGACGGCCTTGTTCAGGTAATGGATAGAAGGTTGAGCGTGATACTGGCTATGCTTCGCCTCGGCGCCCAGCGCCACAACGCAGACCACCAGCGCGCAAATCAGCGCTGTGAGACGCACCCGCCCACTGGATAAACCGTAGAACACCGTTACAAACACCCTAACAACGGCGGTGGACGGAGTCAAATACAGGCGGGGCTGTAGGCGTCGATACCTCTGCTGAGTCGGCCGTGTAGCGTGTCGCTAACTAGCCGCCAGACCCGTTGTAAGTACTGTAAATACATCTGAGGGCAATTAGTGTCAATCACGGCGTCATTGTATACGTGACTGAAGAAGAGTTCCATAGGGCGCATCTGATCGGCCATTCATTTTTCTATTTCGGTCTTTGGTGTGGGGTCGCAGCAGGGCTCTTGAATTACAAATACAAAGTCTTCCCGCCAAGTTAGGCTGCCCTCTGGGGAATTTCCGGGCAGTTATTTTGGTAACTAAATTGAGCGGTGCCGCGACGGCTCACCGTGCAAGATGTGCCCGCGTGTGACTCAGTGGCCACACATTTTTCGATGTCATACGTCTGATAACAAAGGGGGTTGATTTTGGTGGGCGGATTGCTCAATTGAGGTGAGGGACGGACTACGAGAACCATGCCGGTTATGAAGATCACACGCCAGGGATTGTGCTCCATTGCCGTGCTGACGGCCCTGCTGTGGGGCTGCATCGTGCTGGAACGATTGACCGTCTTACGCGCCCGCGCCGGCGCCTATCACGCCCTCGACCAGATCCACCGCCTGCAAATGAAGAAGCGCCTTGTCCCGGTCACCGCACCACAATTTCATCCCGATTCGCAACGCCCCGAAATTGGATAGCCTTCCCCGCCCGAACTGAATCCAAGTCTTCCCGGACGTGTTACAAGTAATTGCATGCGTATGATTCCGCTTGCGATGATGGCTCTCCTCCTCGTGGAAAATACACTTTGCGAAACGAACCCAATTTTCTCCGCGCTCGAAGATGAGTTTATCTATACAACCCTTTCTTTTTCACCGGTTTCCGCGACTTCCGCGGGATACCACAGGCACCATGACGTCCATCTCGACCGGGAATTAGATGATTTCAGCGCGCCGTCGCTCGACCGCCAGAAGAAATTTTATGAGAATATTCGCGGCCGCCTGCACGTCGCCACGAGCCGCGAAAAGCTCTCGCCCGAAGAACGCGCCGATTACGACATCATGATGGGCCAGATCGAGCTCGGGCTGCTCGATCTCGATACCATCCGGAGTTATCGCCACAACCCCACCGTCTACGTTGAGCTGATCGGCAATGCCCTCTTCAATCCCCTGAGTCTGGAATACGCGCCCAAACCCGAGCGCATCCGCGACATCATCGCACGCACCGAAAAGATCCCCGCGTTTCTCGACCAGGCCAAAGCCAACCTCTCTGATTCGCCGGAGATCTGGACTCGTGTGGCGGCTGACGAAAACCAGGG
>DATLVQ010000068.1:0-4453 GCA_035577325.1 Bryobacteraceae bacterium
TTCAGGCTCAAGCCAGCCAGCAGGATAGCGGAGAGATAGGTGCAGAGCTGAGTTTGCTGCGCTTCCGACCGAAGAGCGCGACTGCCAAGCGCTGCTGCTACCTTCCGCTTGGCACGTGCCAACAGTGGCATCACCACCAGCGACGCGACGGCCAGCACAATTCCGACTGTACTCGCCTCGGGTGCCTCCCGCTTGAATAGCGCGTTAGCCGCGTCCACAGTCACGTACAGAGCAAGCGCGAGAAACAGGAGTCCGACAAATCTGAGTGTCAGCAGCTCGGCGCGCTCGCGCTCAGTGGGATCTACATCGGCATTCAGGCGCCAAAGCGCGGCCACGCTCGCCGCAAGCTCGATCGCGCTGTCAAAACCGAACCCGACGAGTGCGATGCTTCCAGCCAAGAGCCCGACGCCGATCGCGATAAGCCCTTCGACGCTGTTGTAGCCCAGCGTCATCCAGGAAAGCCATTGACCGCGGCGAACCCAGCCCTCGCGCTCGATACCTATGGGCAAACTGGTCATAGTGGAACATAAGCGCGTCAGCGGGCCGTGCCTTCCTGATTCAACACCACGAGCTGACCGCGCATCATCGGCAAATGCGCTGGTATCGCGCAGACGAAATCATAGATGCCGGCCTTGGCGGCAACATAGATCGCGTGGGTTTCCGATTGGCCGGGGATCGAGACCGCCAGGTCCTTCATGACGAAAGAGTGCGCGTCGTCTTCGGGATTTATGAAAGTCAGCCGGAGCGTGTCACCCTCGAAAACCGTTATCGTGCTCGGCATGAACTCGTAGACCTCTTTGCCGGCGAGGACACCGCCCGGTGCAAAGTCCTTCTTCAGGAACGGGTAGGTCGTTGCGATCTCTTTGGTGAGAAGCGGAACGGTGGTGATTACGATTTCGCGGGCGTGCGCCGATGCACCGCCGTTCGCCCTGTCACGCGCTGGTGCAGCGCAGTTGGCGAGAACCGCCGTGCCCACGAGCATCAGGCAAGAAAGCCAACGAGCGCCCGGGTTTACTGCGCCGCCGGCTGAAAAAGCTCGACCACGTTGCCGGATGGATCCTCCAACAGGATCTGTGAGCCTCCCGGCCCGGTCACGATGTCGTTTCTGAATTTCAGACCCGCTGCCCGAAGACGTCGAACCTCAGCTCCAATATCATCGACCACCAGCTCGATGCGATTCCAGCCGCCAGGCGCCGGTACCCTTCCATCGGGCATTGGTCGGCCCGCTGAGCTTTTCGCCCCACTCAACAGGAGACGAAGCTCGCCACGGATCACGTCCGCGAATGCGGGCAGCGCTTTCGAACGGACAGTGAATCCCAGATGCGTAACATAGAATGCAATTGAAGCTTCTACGTCGGTAACCATGTAGCGGACATTGACCACGCGCAATTTTACCCGATGATGATTTGACCTACAGAATGGGACGCGGGCGTCACCCTGCGCTAAAACGCCCGGCGAAATAGAAAACGCGCTTTATCCGGGCAAATCCCGTGCTCCCCCTCGCGCCACTTGTCAGCTAGAATTGCGAGGCGTCGACACGGCGGGTCATCCGCACACGGGAGAGAGACATGCGCAACGTTACTATAGTCCGGGTTGGCGGAGTCTTCCTGATAGGCGGTGCGCTCGCATTCATGGGCGTTTTTGCTTTCCTCGCCGCGCGATTCAACTATCCGCAAGTGCTCGACGGTAATGCGGCCCAGGTTCTCCCAAGCCTTCTCGCCACCGGTGCGACTGGCCGCGCGGTCTGGGCCATCTACGGATTTCTCCCGCTGATCTGGATTCCGGCTGGCGTTGGCGCGTTCCACGCTCTGCGCGACGTGCGCACAGGATCCATGCGTGTGGCAATGCTATTCGCACTTGTCGCAGCCGTGACCATGATGCTGGGCCTGTTGCGGTGGCCAAGCATTCACTGGACGCTCGCGCAGGCATACACTGTCGGCAGCGAAGCAGATCGCGCCGCGATAGCCACGACCTTCACCGGACTCAACAGCTTTCTCGGAAACTACATCGGCGAGTTTCTCGGCGAGCTGAGCTTCAGTCTGTTCTTTCTCCTCTCGGGCCTGGCAATGCTCTCGCGAGATTCGCGATTCCCCCGCTGGGTGGGATTCCTCGGCGTCTTCACGGCCGTGGCTGGACTCGTCGGAATGTTTCGAAACGTGACCGGCATCGTCGATCCCGTCGCCGCGGTCAACAATTACCTGCTGCCACTCTGGATGATTATTTTTGGCGTCTCTCTTCTGCGTCACTCTCCGGCCATTCTCGTGCGCCAGCCGATCTGACTCTCTCCCAATTCCATTCTGTGCCAAAGACATCACTCCCCCACGCAGCTGCGGTGGTCAGCTCGGCGTGCCTGGCGCTCGTCTTCACTTGCACGGCCCCGATCGCCGCGCAGACTGCCAAGCCGTTCGACTTCTCCATCAAGAACATCATGCGCGGGCCAGAGCTTTACGGCCGCCAGCCCGACAATATTCATTGGAGCGCCGACAGCAGGTGGATCTACTTCACCTGGCTCGAGCCAGGCACAGATTGGCGTGAAACGCCCAAACAGTTCCGGGTGCGCGCCATCCCCGGTGCCAAGCCTGAACGAGTCTCCCTCCAGCAAGTCGATTCGAGCGGTTATCGTTTTGCGCCGAGTGAGCGTTCGCACAATGGGAGGTATTCCGTCGTCGAATTCAACGGCGACATCTACCTCAATGATCTCACCAACGGCACGACCAGGCGCCTGACTCAAACGGTTGAGGCCGAGCACAGCCCACAGTTCTCGACGAGCGACAGAGAGATTTTCTTCGTACGCAGCAACAACATCTATTCGATCGATATCTCTTCAGGATTTCTTCGCCAGATCACCGACATCCGCCAAGGTCCGCCGCCGGCTGATTCGTCGAGGGCGCAAGGACAGCGGGGACGATTGGAGCAGCAGCAGCGTGATCTGTTCGAGTCCGTCCGCGACCGCATCCGTGCCGACAGCATCGCCCGCGCCGAACGACTACAACGCGACTCACTCGGCCTCAGGCCGATCTACCTTCTGAGCACAGAACAGGTAGCGGACTTTTCGATCTCGCCCGCAGGCACGTCACTGCTGATCACGACCCACACGCCGGCCACTGGAACCCGCACGAGCGACATCCCGCAGTACGTCACGCGCAGCGGCTACACCGAGGAGCTTCGCGTGCGCACCAAGGTCGGCGATGCGGAGCAGCGTGGACGCGTCGCGCTCATCACGCTGCCGGCAGCGACGGTCAAATGGCTCAAGCCATTTGCCACCGATACCGCTAGCGGCGCGTTCGATCTCCTCGGCTGGAACGATTCGGGGACGCAAGCGTTGATCTACGCCTACAGCAGCGACAACAAATCGCGCTTTCTCCAGACGGTCGACGCGGCGGCGAATCTGAGAACGCTCGAGGCATCACGGGACTCAGCGTGGATCGGCGGGCCGTGCAGCGAGTGCGGAGGATGGTATGGCGGCGGAAATGGCCGCATCTGGTACGTCTCCGAGGTCGATGGGTTTTCGCATCTGTACACGATCGCGCCGAACGGAACTCAGAAGCAGCAGTTGACCAGCGGCAATTGGGAAGTCCGCGAGGTCGCTCTCTCCCCCGACGATCATTGGTTCTATCTGACAACCAATCAGGTCTCGCCATTCGAGCAGCATCTCTACCGGTTGCCAACCGCGGGCGGAACGCTCGAGAAAATCACCACACGGCAGGGCAAGCACACCGCTGTGGTCTCGCCCGACGGACAGCTGGTTGCCGACGTCTACTCCTACGTGAACCGTCCGCCCGACCTGTTTCTGATGAACGATCAGCCAGGCGCAGAGATGTCGCAGCTGACGGTTTCGCCAAGCGCGGAGTGGTTGTCGTTTCCCTGGCTCGTCCCGGAGATCGTGATGATTCCGGCGTCCGACGGCGCAAAAGTGCCCGCGCACATCTACAGGCCCAGCGACATGCACGCGCAGCCAAACGGAGCCGCGGTGATCTTCGTCCATGGCGCTGGATATCTCCATAACGTCGGAAATTTCTGGTCCGAGTATCCGCGCGAGTACATGTTCAACCAGTTTCTCGCGTCGAAGGGCTATACCGTCCTCGATCTGGATTACCGCGGGTCGGATGGGTACGGCCGCGACTGGCGTACCGCGATCTACCGGCACATGGGTGGTCGGGATCTGGACGATCAGGTGGACGCGTCCCGCTACCTCGTCCAGACTATGGGTGTTAACCCCAAGCACATCGGCATCTACGGTGGCAGTTATGGCGGGTTTATCACGCTTATGGCGCTATTTACCCAGTCCCCGCACTTCGGGGCGGGTGCCGCGCTCCGCAGCGTCACCGACTGGGCGCACTACAATCAGGGGTACACTTCGAACATCCTCAACCTTCCGCAAAACGATACGCTGGCCTACCGTCAATCGTCTCCTATTTACTTCGCAGAAGGTCTACAGGACCCGTTGCTGATG
>DATLVQ010000069.1:0-2639 GCA_035577325.1 Bryobacteraceae bacterium
CAGGTTTTCATGCCTGGTGGTGGCCATCGGTTCTGCGACGCTCGGGTTCGCGGGAGAGTATCCATACACTCATTAGGCACCGTGTGCTGACAAACAGCACCGAGTCTCCGGGTTGATCCTATGCCCCCGCGGATAACCCAAAAAAGCCATAGGCCTCGAGCCTCACATAGGATGATGGTGTGCGCTGAGCAGCGCGTTGATCAGGAGGGTTGAAGTCCCTCCGATGCTCGGATGAGGAGCATCGTATCCGAAAGCGGGGTTGATAGCCTCGCTGGCCGGAGGAGTGGAAGGTATGGAGAAGTCTAAACGGGCACGAAGGCGAAAACCGGATACAGCCAAGACGGACCTGAAGCCACCACTTGCAATCTCCGGAGGGCAGGGTGTCCATCGTGAGATGGAATCCGAAGGGCATGAGGAGAAGTTCCGGGCCGTAATCAAAGGGTCACCCAGCGATGAACCGGTCGGCCAAAGGTGGGATTCGGTCGAGCCCGCACCATAGGGGCGAAGGCGTTCTCATTCACCCACCGTACCAAGGTGATTGCGGACGGCACGGAGCGGAAGAACAGGGCGTAACCTCAGGAGGACTGACAGAGTCTCTGGGAGGCACCAGAGTAAGCAGACCTATAAGCGAAAGCGAAATGGCGAGCGACGCTCGGTCAGTAGACGGACGGCTGTGTAGTACCACAAGCTCAGCGAAAGCTGTGCGACCAGCAATGGCGACCGGAAGTGGGTTGGGGAAGGCAGCCGGCGAAGACGGTGGGAAGAGAAAGGACGCCAGATGAGTAAAGGCGAGAAGGTGGAACAGTTCCATGAATGAAAAACCCGTACATTTTCGCCCGAGGAGACTGGTGGACTGGATCAACCCGACAGGGGCCAGGAAGGTCCACTCATTAGTGGATAAGGTGTACAAGCGGAAGAACCTGGAGATGGCCTGGGAAAAGGTGAAAGCGAACCGAGGCAGTGGTGGCGTAGATGGGCAGAATCTGGAAACTTTCGAAGTGCAGCTGGAACAACAGTTGGAACGTTTGCATCGAGAGCTAAAAGAGGGCACCTATCAGCCACTGCCGGTGCGACAACATCGGATCCCGAAGCAGGGGAAACCCGGCGAGTTTCGGATGCTTGGCATACCCGCGATTTACGATCGTGTGTGCCAGCAAGCGCTGCTCAATCGGTTGGAACCCATCTTCGAACCGATATTCGATGACGCCAGCTTCGGATATCGGGGAGGGCGATCTGCGAAGAATGCTCTGCGCAAAGTGTGGCAAGAGATCGACAGCGGAAGGGAGTGGATCGTGGACGGAGACCTGCAGGACTTTTTTGGGTCTGTGGACCACGAGAAGCTACTTACACTGTTGGCCCAGCGAGTAGCTGACAGCCGAGTGCTACGTCTGATTCAGGCGATGCTCAAAGCGGGGAGTTACGGCCAAGGGAAACTCTTTCCCAGTGAGCGCGGGACTCCGCAAGGCGGAGTAGCTTCTCCCTTGCTCAGCAACGTTCTTCTGACGCCGTTTGATCAGGAGATGCGACGCAAGGGATATCAGTTGACACGGTTCGCCGATGATTGGGTGATCACCTGCAAGTCGGCGGCGGAGGCGCGAGCTGCATTGGTAGCTGCGACTCGGATACTGGAACAGTTGGGCGTGCGATTGAATCCACAGAAGACGCGGATCATTCATGTCCAGCAAGGATTCGATTTTCTGGGATACCGGATTGTGCGAACGGGGGGCAAGAGTAAGCTTCCCCATAGCATGATTCAGCGATGGAACCGGAAGGGGTTGATCGCGTATCCCACGCGGAAATCGATTCGACGCTTCCGGGATCGAGTGCGGATGCTCACGCGACGCAGTGCTCCGCGGAAGACCGCGCAACTGATCAAGGAGCTGAATCCGACCTTGCGGGGATGGGCCGAGTACTACAAACGAGCCCACGTTCGGACCCTCTTCCACAAACTCGACGGCTGGATCGTGCGCCGCATTTGGTCGCATCGATTCTGCCGATGGCGGAGCCGGGGTTGGATCGAGTTGCCCAAGGTGAAGCTGTATGAAGAGTTTGGCTTGGTGAACCTTATCTCTCTAATACCTTCCCTCGGTTCTCCCTTTGGTTCACGAGCGTCTTCGTGAAAGCTGTATGCCGGAAATCGGCACGTACAGTTTGAGCGGCGGACGGAGGCTAGCGCGACAGCGCGCCTCCTCCGACCCGACTGGCATTGAAGCCAACGGTTGGCTTGTGCAGCTTCGCCACGAATGGTGTCGGGACCGCTACATGAAACCACTCAAGGAAGACCAGCAACCGCGATCCACATCTGTCGTACTGTGTCGGCTCTTGGCGTTAAACCCAAAATCCTCTCCACGAAGAAGAAGGGCCTGGATGCAAGCAACGATCGAGGTCTCACCGAGAGGAGTGGAGAAGTGTTTTCGCTTGACATCCTCTCTCATAGGATGAGTGATATGGCGATTTTTCGCCAGCTCCGAACTTGGTAAATTCCTGCACGATTCGGCCTGAGTTAATCGCCTATTCCAGTGTCTGTTCAGAGTAAGCCCAAGCGGTAATGCGCCATCCTGCTTGGGTACGTTTCAATGCCACCGCAAAGGAGGCGGTCTCCTTAACGGGTTTTCCGTGCTGCTTGTAGGTGTAGGTAA
>DATLVQ010000070.1:0-8383 GCA_035577325.1 Bryobacteraceae bacterium
GTCAGGCTCGCCAGGAGGCTAATGAGCGCAGGTAATCGCCAGGCGAAACGCAGCATAGCGGCCGCTTCTGAGGTCGCGCGAGACCGCGAATGCCGCGCCGCGCTCGGCGGCCGGCCATAGCGCCGTGATGGGTCCGGAAAACGCGACGGAGGCTCCCGTGGGACGAGGCGCGCCATCGATCACGTCGTAGGCGCTAACCGAATCGGTTACAGTGCCATCGCTCGCGCCCGACGCGAGCACTTGGGAACGTCCTCCGCAGTCGCTCTCGAGGCCCACCATGCCGCTCCCCATGGCGGTCCAGGCGCTGCTGTTCGTGACCGGAGCGTTGTACAAGTGCGTCTGGCCATCCACGCCGGCGAGCGCCCACGCTGAGACCGTACCGGCCTGAAATTCAGCGGCGGAGAAAAATGCAGGCACTGTGACGTTCAATCCGTTGGGAGCAATCACGCGGCCGTCGAAATAGTTGCGCGCGGAGGCGAACTGCGCAAAGCCCAGCATGCTCGGACCCGCGCCGATGGGCCAGAGCGATGCGTCGCGACACGTGATACTCATCCCGCCGCCAGCGTTGCCGTTGCAGGTCAGCCCGGGCAGATACGCCTGATAGGCGTCGCCCTGAGTGAGTAGACGCCCGCGCAGATCGCGCGGCCACGGACGGGTAACGGGAATGTGAACACTCAGCTTGCGCTGCCATTCGCTGCCCGTGACTTCGTACAGGGATACCATTTCGGAATCGAGCACGAGCAACCCACGCCCCAGCGTCGTCAAGTCGAGGATCTGGCGATCCTGCTCCAGCACGAGCCTCTTTTCAATGGCCATGGATGTTGTGCCGCTCGCGGGCGGCGCCTTGGGCGTTTCTTCGATTGCGACGGCACGTTTGTCGCCGGTCTGGATCTCGGCCACCCAAACCAATGCATGCAGGTTTTCCGACAGCGTGACCTGCACATGACTTCCATCCGCCGGCGCACTGAGAACCAGGCCGAGCGCGCCCAACTCACGCTCCATCGTGGTCCCGACCTTAGCCGCGTCGGCGGCGCTCATCGAAGACATATTGCGAAGCGAAAGCGTCACCGGCGCGGGGGCCTTCAAAACCGCGGCGATCTTCTGCGCCAGACCATGAACCGGTCCATCAAAGCGCTGGCCCCACGCCGCGGCGCCGGTCAAAAGCAGAATTGTGAGGAGCGGAAATCTGAGCCGCGAGCCCACCATGGGGTTCGAGCGCCATCATAGCATAGGCCCCGCGCCGCTCTTCACTCTTGCGCCGGCGCCTTAGCCGGGAACATGCGGACCAGCGCTACCAGGCAAAGCCGCGCCGCCAAGAATGCGATAGGAAACGCAGCCGCCACTACCGCGCCAAGAAACAGTGTGTTCATCAGGTCTTCCATAACGCCTCCGTTATTGGCCGCCGCCGGCGCTCATCACGCTTGCGGTCGGATCGTTCTCGCCAAAAATTTGTCCGAGCTCGGCATCGCGCTCGCCGTGCAACTCGACCACATCGCCCACCGCAACACGCGCGAACAGTTCCTCGACATCGCGGTTGCGCATACGCACGCAACCATGAGAAGCGTTTCGCCCAATCGAACGTGGCTCGTTGGTCCCATGAATCCCGTAGCTCTTGCGGTTCAACCCGAGCCAGCGCGTGCCTAGCGGATTATTTTTACCCGGCGCGATGACCTTGCCCGGTCCATACCAGGCGGGATTGGAAATGCGCTGGACGATGGTAAAAGTGCCGCTGGGCGTGGGGCTGGCGGGGCGGCCGACGGCGGCCGAATAAACTTTGACCACGCGCCCGTTTTCGATCAGCGCCAGTTTCCGGTCGGGGATGCTCACGACGATGCGGCGCTGCCATTGGGCTTCTTCGGTTTCGACCGCGGCGGTCTGCCTCTCCTGGCAAAGCGCTTCGGCGGCAGCGACCAGCGCCACCACGATTAACGAGCGGATAGGTCTGACGGTCAATTGATCGGGCCTCATATTCTCTGTTCCTTCGTGTCTCACGCCAGTACAGAGTGCAGGAGGCGAACCAATGGCAAGTTATTGATTTTATTAGCGACTATCAAGGTGGCGCGTGTTCATCGAGACACGTTTTGTGGACGGCGGAATGCAAGCCTAATCATTGCGACCGCACTGGCCGATCCATAGAATACGGATGCTAACCCTCGCTACGACCTTGGAGGCCAACGAAACGCTCAAACGCGCTCCTGGCGGCGCCACACCACACGATTGCATCTCCTTTGCTCTTTACCCAGATGGCCGAGTTTCGACCTGGAACGAGCCGGCGGAACGGATGTTGGGATATTCAAGAGAACAGGCGCTAGGGCGCCATTTCGCATGGTTTTTTCCCGTGGACGAGGTCCAGCGAGGCGAATCGGAGCGCGTGCTGCGTCTAGCAGGCGAGAACGGTTTCCATCAATGGGAAGGCGCCTGGCTTCGCAAAGACCATTCCCGGTTTCGTATGTGGGTCGGGATGCTGGCGGTGCGCCATCCCTCGGGAAAGTTAAAGTGCTATACGGTGATTACCCGACATCTGGGTAACGAAGCCTCGTAGTGCCATATGTCGTCAGCTAAGCCGTTCGCCCAATTGTTGCTTGGCCCTCGACCTTCTACTCTTGAAGAGGAACAAAAATCGCTATGCTGCGTGGCGTCATCATCTGTACCGATAAAGACCTGAGCGTGGAGCTACGGGACGCGCTGGCCGAAACGCATCGTATCGGGATCATGCGCTCACTGGACCACTATCCAAACGAAGTGGACCTGAACCGATTCCTTCGAGCGACGGGACCAAACGTAGTGTTTTTAAGCGTGGAAACCGTGAAAACGGCACTGGAACTTGCGGCCCGGATTGAAGGACAAGCCCCGGGAACGCAGATTGTGGTATTCAGCCGCGCATGCCAACCAGACGCACTACTCGAGACCATGCGCGCCGGCATCCGGGAATTTCTTTCCCCCCCTTTCGAGCCGCAGGCGTTACAGCAGGCGCTGGAAAGACTGGAGCAGGCGCTGGAGCGGAAACCGCCGTTGATCGAGTCAACTGATGCGGTGATGGCTTTTCTGCCATCGAAAGCGGGCGTCGGCTGTTCCACGGTGGCGCTGAACACCAGCATGATGCTGGCTCAACTTCCGGACACAAAGACGCTGCTGGCGGACTTCGACCTGAACTGCGGGATGGTGGCATTCATGCTGCAGATGGACTCGCAGTATTCCATCACGTCGGCCGTCGAGAATGCGCATCAGATGGATGAAAACCTATGGGAGAAGCTGGTGAAGAGTTTTGGCCAGCTGGATGTGCTTCCCGCCGGAAAGCTGGTACCGGGCTCCCGGATCGAGGCAATTCAGATCCGTTATCTGCTGGAGTTTGGGCGCCGCAATTATAAGGCGATTTGCCTCGACTTGTCTGGCATCATGGAAAAATTTTCGATCGAGATCCTGCACGAAGCCAATCAGATTTTCCTGGTTTGCACGCCTGAAGTACCAAGCCTGCATCTGGCGCGCGAGAAACTTCGTTTCCTGCGCGGTCTGGATTTGGGGGGGCGCGTGAAGATCCTGCTCAACCGGGCGCAACGCCAAACCTTGATCCCCATCGCGGAAGTGGAGAAGCTTCTGGAACTTCCGGTTTACATGAGCTTTCCCAACGATTACGTGGGCGTACACAAAGCCCTCACCGCGGGAAAGTGCGTGAATCCAGCGTCACAACTCGGCGCGGGTTTTCGCGCGCTGGCGGAATCCATCCGCTCCGGGAGCAAGCCGCCTCAGCGCGGCAAGCCCGGCTTTATGGAACTGCTGCGCTCGCACAAGAAACCTGCAGCCCAACCCGGTAGACGGGGCGTTCTGGCATCGTAACCCGAGTTGCGGGAATCCTGCCCCTCAAATTCGCGAGTGAGCCTGGAGCATCTCGCCGGCGCCCCACTTGAGCAGGCTAGTACACGGACGCGTAAGCGGATCATCGTAATGATTCGGGCTGATGCGCAAAGCGTACCCCAGCCGTCCGGTCTGCTGAGGGGTAATCTCTTTGGCGAAAATCGCCACTGAGCCGTTCTTTTCCACCGGCGGCAAAACCATCACTTCGGTATCCTCCAGGCCGCCGCCGGCTCCCACCCGCCCCATCACCAGTTCGACCCGCACATCTTCCGGATCAAGACCGGCCAACTCAACAGCGGTACGGACCGGCACGGTAACGCCGCTGGTCACTGGGCCGCCAGGCGCCGGACCGGTTTCCACAAAGCGCACGCGATCCCATGCCTCCCGCACTTTCACGTTCCAGCGTACACGCCGGCGGGCGTTCTCGAATTGACTGCGCAGCTGCGCGGTATGCGCCAGATGGGCGGGATCGTATAACTCGCGTTCATACTCGCGCACCATTCTGCGGCAATCGAATCGCGGGCTGAGGTACTTGATGGTTTGCTTCACGCGCTGCATCCATTCGCGCGCCCCGTGATCACGGCGCTCATAGAACATGGGCACAATCTCGTTTTCAAGCAAATAGTAGATGGCGCTCGCGTGCATGTTGTCCTGGTCCTCGGAGTAAAGCTCGCGGTCGCCGATGGCCCAACCTCCGGATTCCTCGTACACGTCGTCAAACCACCCATCCAAAATGCTGAGATTCAGCACGCCGTTCATGGCCGCCTTCATGCCGCTGGTCCCGCATGCCTCTTCGCCGCGCCGCGGGTTGTTGAGCCAAAGATCCACGCCCTGCACCAGCTCGCGCGCCACCTTCATGTCGTAGTCTTCAACGAATACGATGTGTTTCCAAAGATCAGGATCGCGGGAATATTGCACCACATCGCGGATCTGCGACTTGCCGGGATGGTCCTTCGGATGCGCTTTCCCGGCAATGATAATCTGCACAGGCCGGTCTTTGTCGCTGAGTATGCGCTTCAACCGCTCGGGGTCGCGGAAAATCAGGTTGGCGCGCTTATAGGTGGCGAACCGGCGGGCAAATCCAATGGTGAACACACTTGGATCAAGCACTTCAGAGGCATGGCGCAGCTCGGAAGAAGCTGCTTTGCGGCGGAAGGCCGAAGCCATCTGGCGGTCGCGGATGAAGGCGATCAGGCGGCGTTTTCGACGTCGATGCACCTCCACCAGTTCTTCGTCGGGAATTTCGCTCAGCATTTCCCAGGTCTTCGGCTCGGCGGAATGCTCGCGCCAGTCAGGCTCCAGGTATTGATCGTAGAGGTCGGCCAGATCGCCATTCAGCCAGCTTGGCAAATGAACGCCGTTGGTAATAGAGGTCAGCGGTACTTCCCAGACAGGTAGGTCGGGCCAAAGCTCGTGCCACATTTCCTGGGCCACGCGGCGATGCAGGCGGCTGACGGTGTTCCGGTAACACGAAGTCTTGATGGCCAGCACGGCCATGGAGAAGCGCTCGCCCGCATCGGAGGGATTGCGCCGACCGAGCGACATGAGCTGATGAAAATCGATGCTGGCGTCGTTGCAATACTGCCCAAAGTAGTAATGCATCATGCCGGCATCGAACAGGTCGATGCCGGCCGGCACTGGCGTGTGCGTGGTGAAGATGTTGTTGGCGCGCGAGGCTTCGAGCGCTTCGTCAAAACTTAGATTCTGCTCGCGCATAAGCAGGCGTATTCGCTCTACCGCCAGGAACGCCGAATGGCCCTCGTTCATGTGATAGACCGTGGGCTCCAGATTCATGGCATGGAGGGCGCGCAGCCCGCCGATGCCCAGCACGATCTCCTGCCGGATGCGCGTGTCCATATCGCCGCCGTACAACTGGTCGGTGATGTCGCGGTCCTGCGGTAACGCATTGTCCGGAATATTCGTGTCCAGCAGAAAAAGCCGCGTCCGGCCAACATCCATACGCCAGACTTGCACCGCCACCGGCCCGGTAGGCAGGATGACGCTGACTTTCAGATCGTGGCCGAGGGAATCGCGTACCGGCTGAATGGGCAGCGTGTAAAAGTCGTTATCGCTGTAGCGTTCCTGCTGCCATCCATCGGCATTGAGAAATTGCCGGAAATAGCCTTGCTGGTAAAGAAGACCTACGCCGATCAGAGGCAAATCGAGGTCGCTGGCGGACTTTAGATGGTCGCCCGACAGAATGCCCAGGCCGCCGGAGTAAATCGGCAGGCACTCGGTCAACCCGTACTCCGCAGAAAAATAGGCGATCAGCTTGCCATCTGACTGGCCGCGACGGTCCTGCATGTGAGCGTCATATCGCTGGCACGCCTGCGCATAATGACCGAGGTATCGGGGATCGGCGGCGGCGCGCTCGAGGGTCTCCTGCGAAACGCGGCCGAGGATCGCAACGGGGTTGTACCCGGACTCTTTCCAGAGCACCGGATCGAGACGCCTGAAAAGCGCGCGAATCGATGGCTCCCAACTCCACAGGATGTTGTACGCCAGCTCGGTCATGCGCGAGAGCGACGGCGGGATCGCGGGCCGCACCAGAAATTCACGAATCGGCTGGATCTGAAAGGGCATCGTTAGGTACGTTCTTTATGATAAACGCCAAAAGGAAAAGAGGAAGATAGACCCGCTCCAGTACTTAGTATATGTGCTTATATTGCTTACGGGTCGGGCGGCAAGATGAAGGTTTTTTAGTGTTCAGGGGCGAAGGCCAGCAGCACGTTGCCCGGCAGGCCACCTAGCTGGCCATAGCCCGAATTGACGTAAAGCATGCCGCCGGCCACCGTGGGACCGGTTGCGTTGAGTGAACCGCCTCCGGACTTCACTCCGTTCACGGTGTCGAAGGATCGCAAGGTATCGAAGTCCCAAAGCAGCTGGCCTTTGGCCGTACTATAGGCGCGCAAGTGGCCATCCATGGAGCCGGAAAATACCACATTGGGGATAACTGTGACCGGCGCCATCTGAGCGGCGGTGCAGCCGGGCTTTCCCAGGCACGGGGGCTTGGGCGGAGCGGCATACCAGATTTTCTCGCCGGTCGAAATCTGAATGGCGAACAGGCCGCCACCCTGTTCCGGCCTGGCGTTATCGATATCGGAGAGCGCGGCATAGACGGCGTGCTCGTCGGCCGCCGGCCCCCACTCGATGCCGCCCAGAGATCCGCCCTTGCCGATGCGAACCTGCCACACAATTTTTCCCTGTGCATCGGGATCGATGGCGTGGAGCATGCCGGATTTTTGGCCGACAAGCAGGAGCCGCTTGCCTGGCGCAACTGTTCGCAGAATGGGCGACGAGCCGAAATCGAGGTCCGGGCCTTCATGTTCCGGGCAACTGAATCGGTTGGGATTGAGGCAGTTGAAATTCCAGCCGTCGCCTTCGGTCATCTGGCGCGCCCATTGAATGCCGCCGGTTTCCATGTCGAGCGAAAGGATGGCGTCGGTGTAGCGTACCGGCGGATCAGCATAACCGTTGCCTGTGGCCACGTAAATTGCTTTCCTTTCGAGATCGAGCGTGGGAGAAGACCAGATGGCCGCACCCGCGGGCCCCGACATCTGCGTGCCCTTGCTGTTCACGTGCGTGGATTTCGGCGGATCGGGAATGGCGTACGTTTTCCAGACCTGTTTTCCGGTTTCAGTATCGAGCGCCACGATGCTCCCGCGAAACGAGCAGCAAGGGTACTTAGCGTTGCCACTGGGAACTTCTTCGATGGACGAGACGGGCACGTAAAGCCGTCCGCCATGCAACTTGGGCGCGCCGGTGACGCGGGCGAAAGGATGCGAATCGATGTTCACTTTCCAGACGAGAGTGCCGGAAGCCGCATCCACGCGGTAGGCGTTGGCTTTGACATCGCCAAAATAGATGGCGGCCAGCGAGGCATCGATGGAAACGGCGGTCCGCACCGTGGCAGCCGCTTTGTAGATCCAGTAAATGCAGCCGGTGCGTGCGTCGAGCGCGTAGACCGTGCCGTCCTCGCTTCCCAGAAAAACGCGACCGCCCGCTACGCTGGGCTGGCCGAACGTGGATGTGGCGTTCGGAAACCCGAAGGCCCATTTCAGTTTCAGGACGGGCACCTGCTCCGCGGTGAGGCCGGGAAGCGGCTGAAAACGCGTGTTCGCTAGGTCGACACCCCAACCGTTCCAGGCGGCGGTGCCACTCGGTTTCGCGGAACTGTCAGTGCAAAATCCTGTGCGTGATTCAACGGCCGCGCTGACGCTGGAAAGAAACGCAGCGATGCCGCGGCGCTCGCTTGCACTAAGTGCGGCGCCCTGGGTTTTCATGCCACCGGTTTCGAGCGAAGCGACGATGGCCGTGCGCGGTATTTGGGCGAGCGCTTCGCGCAGAGGAGCGCGCGTTGTACTGTTCGGGCGATGACAGACGCTGCAATGTGTTTCGAATAAAGCAGCGCCGTCTTGCGCTAGCGCGCCTTGAGCAAATGAGCCGCCGGCGATCAGGAGGAGTGCGAGGGCTCGCATCAGAGGGAGCATAGCACCGACGCAAATGCGGCGCAGGGCCTGTAGCGCGGTTT
>DATLVQ010000071.1:0-10276 GCA_035577325.1 Bryobacteraceae bacterium
GCCGGGCACGAAGCTCAGCATCGATCAGATCAAGGAGCAGTTCTTTCGTGTGAGCGCCGGGCGCAGGCTGAAGCCGAAGTCATGGCCTGATAGCGCCAGGGTTGCGGTGGCTCTCAGCTTTGACGTCGACAATGCCACGTCAACTCTCGCGCAGGGCGAGACAGGCGCCAATGAGCTGTCACGTGGCGAGTACGGCGCCATCGATGGTCTGCCGCGCATCCTGCGATTGCTCGGTAAGTACGACATCCCCGCATCGTTTTTCATCCCCGCAGTCAGTGATGCCCTGCATCCGCGGATGGTGCGCGATATCCTGGCGAACGGCCGGCATGAAATCGGCGTCCACGGGTGGATCCATGAGCGTCTGCCCCTACTGAACGATGAAGCCGAGGAGCACAGGCTGCTCCGAGACGCTATCGAGCGCCTCACGAAATCGACGGGCAAGCGCCCCACTGGTTACCGCGCCCCGTCGTGGGCGTTCAGCCGTTACACCATGCCGCAGCTCCAGGAGGCGGGTTTCCTCTACGACAGCAGCCTCATGGCCAGCGACGATGCCTATGAAATCCTGGTGGCAGGGAAACCAAGCGGCATGATCGAACTGCCCATCGAGTGGATCGTCGACGATTATCCTTACTTCGGCGGCACCAATGGATCGCTGCCTTCTCCCGATCTCGTCGAAAAGATCTACGAATCCGAATTCGATGTGGCTTACGACGAAGGCGGGCTGTTCGTGCTGACCATGCACCCGCACGTCATCGGCCACCGCTCGCGCGCCGTCGCGCTCGAGAAACTGATCCTGCACATGAAATCGCGGCCTGGCGTTTGGTTCGCCACACACGAGAACGTGGCGCGGTATGTGAAGAACGAGATGGGACACTGAAGTCGGGATGCTGGAGGCGAAGGGCCGCATCGAGCTGAAGATGAGCTGCGCGGAATGGGTCAAGCAGGCGCTTGCCGCTCCCGGATTGTCGCTTTATCCTCTAACATTGGAGATCGCAATCGAGAGCAGCCGTCTGCCCGGTCGCTTCCACGGTGACCCAGCCGATCGGGTTCTGATGGCGACCGCCCGCACCAGCGGCGCCAAACTGCTCACCAAGGACGAGCGGCTCCCGGAGTATGGACGCCAGCGCCACGCTCCGGTTCCAGCGGCTTAGATTGCAATGATCTCTCTCATCACTATTACAGCGAACTCAAAAATTCAATTACCGCCGCCTGGTCGTCGCGGCTTAAGCGCCGAAAACGCAGCCTGGCCTGGTCCGCTTCTTTGCGGTGCCGGAGAATCGCGTTGAGGAAAGTGAAAGACCGGCCGTCATGCATCAGCCGCGGACGAAATCGGACGCCCCAAAGCGGCGCTGTGCGCACGCGGTTGCGCGTCTTCTGGAAATTTTCGGGTGAGCACTCCGCAGGCATTCGCAGGGCCGCGCGCGCGTAGTGTTCCACCACCGGAATCACGATGCCATCGCCGGTCCCGACATCGTGCAGCAGAAAATCGCCAAATGGATGGAACGACTTGCTTCCAAGCGCCGCAGGGATGGTGTACGCCGCGCCGTTGATCTTCGTGCCCGCGGCCGCAGTGGTGAGGGTTCGCACGTGGCAGATGGCGCAGCCGATCTTGTCGAACAACTCCGACCCTCGCGTCGCCGCCGGTGTGGCCGCCAGTTTCGCGTCGCGCGGGGGCGCTTTCGCCGCCCGGACGAAACGCGCAAAACGGTCGACATCCGTGAGCCCGTCCGCTCCCGGCTTGTCGTTCGGCTCGGCCGCCGTGTTACAAAGCTTGGTCACCTCATCCGGGAACAGCGGGCTTGTGATGCCCATCTCGTTCAGGTAGGCGTCACCCGAAAAAGACAGCAGGCTGGCGTGCTGGTCCTTCCAGCCGAATCGGCCGACGCCGGACTGCCCCACCGCTTCGACGATAGGCACGCGAATTGCCAGCCCGCAGATTTTGCCATGGCTGGCGGTGCACTGCTCGTGCGCCAGATCGACGAGACTTTTGTCCGCGACGGCCTCCACAAATCCATCACCCAACAGATTAGTTGTAAGGCGCGTGGTGCGCACCGTCTCACTCGCCGGCACGCGCTCCTGAATCTCGGTATCGGGAAATGCCGCGCTGGGGCAAATGGCGCGATCGTTTATCAGCGTGCGGCCTTTGATGGTTTCGGTTCCCCGGGCGATGGAGATGTCCGGATTGACAAAGCGGCCGTCCGGTCCCAGGTGCCCTACGCGCAGCTCCGAGACCTGGCTGGCTCCGCCGGATGCGGGATTCTGGTGGCACTCGCGGCAGGATTGGGCGTTGTAGAGCGGGCCCAGGCCATCCGCCACGCCCTCCACTTCATCGAACTTTATCTGATCCGCCTGGTGCGTCGAGTCATCCACCAGTCCGTTGCTTTTGTTGTCATAGCCTGTGGGCGCATAGTCGGGTTGCGTAGTTTGGGAAGCGACCGCCAGAGCCAGAGCCCCGATTGCCATCAAGGTCCTCATTACAGCCATCCTTTCGGAGTGAGTTCGTTGAGTGGCGTTTTACAGGTTGGTCGCGATAGCGTGCCCCATCATCCAGTGCGCCGCCAGTGTGTTGACGATCCTGGTTCTTGCCTTGGGCGCCGAGTTCAGGCCCGGTCAATCTACGCACCTCGTGAGTTTATCTTACTGCAAGGAAATAAGTGCCGCGCCCGGCGCGGTCGTATCCACCACAATACTTGTTCCCGGCGGCAGGTGCACCGGATCGTGAAACCAGTAGGTGCGCGTCCATTCTTCGCGATAGTTTCGCAGCCAGATCAGGTGCTCGACCGACCCGTCGGGTTTGTATGCGGTAACTTCCATGGACGCGCCGTTCGCCAAATGACGCGGTGTGATCGCCACCACGGTGACCGGGTCATGCAGAGTCGCCGGCGCCGTGCTTTCGACGGCCAGGTGCCGCCCCGTTAATTTCACCTTGGCATCCGTAGCCGGTGGGAACTCCGGCTTCGCCGGCAAGTATGCCGCATCCCCTTCTGGCGCGCCGCCCTCCACCCAACCCACAATGTATTCGATCTCGAGCGCCGTCAGGCTTGGGTTCTCGCGGAACGATCCCACACCCTCCACCGCTCCCCACGGCGGCATGCGCCTTTCCAGCACCTCTTCGCGCATGGCCTTGGCCCAGGGCCGCGCCTCTTCATACGTCATCAGGGAAAACGCCGCGCCGCCATCGTGATGGCAGCTTCCGCAGCGCTTGTATATGACGCGGGAGATCTCCTGCGTCCAGGTCAGCTTGGTCGTAATGGGTTCGTGGGCTCGTGCGGCCGCCGCGCAGATCAGGCCCGCGATCAGGATGTGCCGGTTAATCGCCGCCCGCTTTCTTTTCGTCTTTCTTCTCGGGGAACAGACTCTTCAGCGGCATTTTTGCGTCAAACGCCACGTCGAAAAAGCCGAGCATCATCTCATCCCAGCTCTGATCGCCCCAGGTGACTTCCTTCGTCGCGTCAGGATTGCTCGGATTGTTAGGAGAGTTGTCGTAGTGCGCCGTACACTCGATTTTCGTCCCCTTAGTCAGCACGATCGGTTTCACCGGGTAGTACGAAAGCTGCCAGCTGAAGCTATAGTGCGGCACGCTCAGGATGGTTTCTTTCTCGCCGGTCGGATACACCACCCGATACTCAAAGTCTTTTCCGCGCAGATGCATGTGCGGCAGCATGCTGATCAGCTTCACCTGTGTGCCGATCTCGAACTCGGAGTCCACTTTGTAATTCGGATCTCCCGGCGGAATCTTGAAGTCGCCTTTCCCCGCCGCCAGTGTAAATACGCGCTCCTTGGGAGGTTCGGTCGCGAACACCACGCCCACTTTGCTCCGGTCGATCCCCGCATGGCCGTTTGCCGTGTAATGCATCTGGAATACGATGTCCGACCCGGCTTTCACCAGTTTGGCCTGCCCGGGCGCTAATTCCACCGGCATGGTGCCGGGCGCGTAGCCGGCGAGAAAATCGCCTGCCTGCCCGCCCTCATCTTTCTCGCCGTCCTTGTTCTTCTTCGGCACAAATGGTACGCCCGGCTGGGCACCCTTCAGCCACTTAGAGCCAGGCTCACGGATAAACGCAATAATGTGGTGCACCAGTTGGCGGTTGCCCGGCCGCGCTTCCGAAAAGCGAACCCATTTGTCCTCAGTGAATCCCGATGGCACCACGATGTACTGATATTCAACCGTCCCCGCCGCCGGGATCTCGAACGTGTTGGGCATTTCGAACACGACGTCCGGCTTCGGAATGCGCCAGCCTTCCACAAAATTCACGGGGGGCGGCATGTCCTTGGGATCGCCCTGGGGAGCGCCGGCATCCGACCATGCGACCAGCGTGTCGATCTCCTTCTGCGTGAGCGACCGGTCGTTTGAAAACTTGCCATAGTGCGCATCCGCGAACCACGGCGGCATTTTCTTGAGCAGAACCGCCTCTTTCATTGCCTTGGCCCAGGGCCGTGCCTGCTCGTACGTGAGCAGCGAAAACGGCGCCGCTTCGCCCGGACGGTGGCATCCCTGGCAATTATTCTGTAAAACCGGCGCGACGTCCTTGGTAAACGTCACCGGCGACGGGTTGGTCGCGGCAGTGGACGCGTAAGCGAACAAGAGTCCAATGAACACGAGTTTGAGACGCATAACTCTCCTTAACTCAACGTGTAACAGGCGTATTGGGTTCGTTTCTCACCTTCCGGCTTATTGGCATTATACGTACAAGAACGAGCAAAAGGTCTATCTTTCAGATCTCCTCCTGTCATGATCGCTCACTTGCCTTGACCCCATCAGTGATATGCTGGCGCACCATGGGTGGTGAACTGCGCGATAGCGCTATTCGCGCTTCTATGGCTGATCTGGTTACTGCTGTGACCGGGCTCCAGCAAAGCGGTCAGGCGGCGGTGTCCCAAGCCCTCAAGAATCTGGCGGAGCGTGTTCTTGGCTGCGATCTCATGCCCCAGACGCGGCAGGAAATTATTGAAAATCTTGTCTTTATCGGGCAACAGGCGCAGATGCTCCCGGAGAAGCGCAGGCGCGCCGTGGTGAAGGCCGCTCTTCTGTTCCTCAAGCAGTCGATGCAACCCGTCGAGCCGCTTCAAGACGCCTGGCATACGCATGGCCATGCCATCGAAAATTTCTTTCATTTCTAAGGCCTTAACACGCAGAGGCCCTAAAAAAGTGAGAGGAATCGCACACTCCATTAAACCGCGCGGTGAGCCGCTGGAGCTACAATATGACCACTATGCCTACTTCAGCCAAACGCTATCCCCTTACAATTGAACAGCGCGCGCAGCTTCGAGAAGATGTCGCGCTGATCGAAGAAAGAGTGCAGGGAATTATCGTTCTGATGCGCGCCTGCTATGGTGAACAGAGTCAGGCCGCCATTCGCGCCGAGGAGACCGCCGGCGCGTTGCAACGGTTCAAATGGGAGCTGGAGCGAATGCAAGAAAAAACACAGACCGCGGGCGGTTGAAAAGCTCCAGCATTCGTCCATGACGCTCAAGAATGCGGCTTTCGTGGCACTCATCGGGACGATCTTGCTGACGATCTTGTTGGCGGTGAGTTGCGGTGTGAGCGTCGTAGGCTTTCTTCGCGGCGTGGTTTCTGCAGCTTCGATGCTATCGGCAATGATTCGGGTGTTCGCCACTCTGTCCTTGGCGGTATTTTTCTATGTTTTCCACAAAGCCCAAGTTTGAAATCAGGCTTTTTAGCTCGTGTGGTTTCACTGCAGGGTAATTGCCCGATTTCAATGCGAGCCTGTTCTGCGCACAATCTCAAAAGGGCGCTCTCGCGGAACTTACGGTTCGCGTCCGACACTGCTGGCCTTGAGAGTCAGCACTGTTCGCGGAGCGCCCTGCTATAACATCGCCCGAAGAGTGGCGCAGCCGCCGAGGGCTACTCGCTCTCCCCCCGAACCAGATCCTCGTAGTTCTCGCGCGTGCGGATAATGCGCCACTTGTCGCGTTCCACAAGCACCTGGGCCGGCCGGCGGCGGCCATTGTAGTTTGACGCCAGCACCGAGCCATACGCGCCCGCCGTCATCACCGCCAGCAAATCTCCCGGCGCCACCTGGGTGAGCGTCCGGTCGCGCGCCAGAAAGTCTCCCGTCTCGCACACCGGCCCAACCACATCCGCCACCATTTCCGGCCGGTCTGTTTTGCGCACCGGAAGAATGTCGTGATGCGAGCGGTAGAGCGACGGCCGGATCAGATCATTCATCGCCGCGTCCACCACCACGAATTCCTTGCTCACATTGCGCTTGCGATAGAGAACACGCGTCAGCAAGACGCCAGCCGGCCCCACGATCGACCGCCCAGGCTCGACCATCACCGTCAATCCCTTGCCCGCGAGCCTCGCGCGCACGCAATCCATGAACGCGCGTATTTCCGGCGGCCGCTCGCCCTCCCGATACGAGACTCCCAAGCCGCCGCCGAGATCCAGATGCGTGATCGCGTGCCCGGCGGCACGAAGCCGCTCGACCAGCGCCAGAACCTTATCCATCGCCTCGAAAATGGGGCCGACATCCAGCAGCTGCGACCCGATATGGCAGCTCACGCCGCGCGCTTCGAGATTCTTGAACGCCCGCGCGCGCCCGTAGATGGCCTCAGCTTCGTGAATATCGATGCCAAACTTATGTTCCCGCAGGCCCGTGGAAATGTAAGGATGCGTTTCGGCATTGACGTCGGGATTCACCCGCAGCGAAAACGCCGCGCGCACAGAACGCCGCGCCGCGAGCGCATCGATCAGCGCCAGCTCCGGCTCCGACTCGCAGTTGAAACCGTGGATGCCTTTTGCCAGCGCGAAGTCGATCTCTTCCGATGTCTTCCCGACGCCGGAAAACACCACGCGCCCCGCATTGCCTCCGGCTTTCAGCACTGTATAGAGCTCGCCGCCCGAAACAATATCGAACCCCGCCCCTGCCTTCGCGAGCAGCGCCAGAATCGCAAGCGCCCCATTCGCCTTCACCGCATAACACACCGCGTGCGGCAAATCGCCCAACCCTTCGTCGTAAGCGCGATAATTCTCCAAAATGGTTCCGGACGAGTAGACGTAGCACGGCGTCCCGGCCGAGCGCGCGATGTCCGCCAGCGGCGCCTGCTCGCAGTACAGCGATTGATCGAGATAGGAAAACATAAGAACAGGTGTCAGGTTCCAGGTATCAGGTGTCAGCGATCAGATGCCGGCGGCTCCGTCTTAGTTTGCTGGAACCTGAAACCTAACACCTGGAACCCTCTTTGTTTACCGCGTCCAGCACTCCATTCACAAACTGGACCGATTCTTCGGTCGAAAACCGCCGCGCCAGCTCGAGCGCTTCATCGATCGCCACTGCCGGAGGCGTCTCGGTATTACGCAACTCATAAATCGCCAGGCGCAGAATGTTGCGGTCGACAGCCGGCATGCGTTCAATGCGCCAGTGTTCCGCATGGCCCGAAATCAGCGCGTCGATTTCGCCGGCCTTCTCCACGGTGCCGCGAACCAGTTGCTCCAGAAACTCATCGCGCTCGGGCCGCACCGCACTCTCCTCGGAATACAGGCTGCCGTAGAACGCGGCAATCGATTCCTCCACCGGCTGCTTGCGCATGTCCCATTGAAAGAGGATTTGCAGCGCGTGCTCGCGGGATCGGTGGCGGGCTGCCATGCTACGCGGAAGTCTTGTGGAGTCGGCGCATCAGGTTGGCCGTTTCGATGGCGCTCATAGCCGTATCGAATCCCTTATTGCCGCCCTTGCCGCCCGCGCGGTCCACCGCCTGTTCCACGGTATTGGTTGTGAGCACGCCGAAACCCACGGGGATCCCGGATTCGGCGGCAACCTGTGCCAGGCCGCGCGCCGCTTCGCCCGCCACGTAATCGAAGTGCGGCGTGTCTCCACGTATCACAGCGCCCAGCGCAATGATGGCGTCATACCGCTTCGCTCGCGCCAACTCGCGCGCCACCACCGGCATCTCCCACGCTCCCGGCAATTTGACGATCACGATGTTTTCCTGTGGACACCCGCTGCGCGTCAGCGCGTCAAGCGCCCCAGCCAGCAGCCGGTCCGTCACGAAGCCGTTGAATCGGCTCACAATGATGGCGAAACGCAGCCCCTTGGCCGAAAGATCTCCTTCGATGATGGCGCTGGGCATGGTTTATTTTCCCGCGAACGCCGGCTTGCGCTTTTCGAGAAACGCGCGCGTACCCTCGCGCCGGTCTTCGGTGGCCGCGGCGAGCCCGAACGCGGCAGCTTCAAAGCGGAGGCCCTGGTCGAGGCCCGAATCGAGCCCCACATCCACGGCTTCCATCGCCAGCGCGATAGCCTTCGGCCCATTGGCCAGCACTTTGCGCAGCCACGCGCGGCAGAACTCCAGCAGCTCTCCAGCGGGCGCAATATGGTTCACAAGCCCAATGCGGTGCGCTTCGGTTGCGTCAATAGTCTCGCCCGAAATCAGCATATCGAGCGCAATCCCGCGGCCCACCAGGCGCGGCAGACGCTGCGTGCCGCCGTACCCCGGCACGATTCCTAGTTTCACTTCCGGCTGCCCGAACTTCGCATTGGGAGACGCCACGCGGATAGTGCAGCTCATGGCCAGCTCCATGCCGCCGCCCAGCGCGAATCCATTCACCGCCGCGATTGTAGGCTTCGGCATGGTCTCGAGCGCCCTAAAAATCGCCTGCCCGCGCAGCGCCAGCGTCTGCGCTTCCACTGGCGATACCGCCGCCAGTTCATTGATATCCGCTCCCGCGACAAACGCTTTTTCACCGGCGCCGGTTAGGATCAGCGCCCGGATGGCCGCATCCTCGCGCGCCCTCTGAAACGCATCCGCCAGCTCTCCCACCGTGTCCCGGTTGAGCGCGTTCAGCTTCTCTGGACGGCTCACGGTGACCAGCGCAACGCCGTCCTGATCGGCCTCAAAACGTATGTTGCTGTAGGACATATGGGATAATGAGAACTTCCAATCATCATACCGCATGGACCCCGGATTCATCCGCAACTTCTCGATCATCGCGCACATCGACCACGGCAAATCGACTCTTGCGGACCGCCTGCTCGAAGTCACCGGCGCGCTTTCGCAGCGCGAGATGATGGAGCAGGTGCTCGACACGATGGACCTCGAGCGCGAGCGCGGCATCACCATCAAAGCGCACGCCGTCCGGCTTAATTACACAGCCGACAACGGCAATCTCTATCAACTAAATCTCATCGACACCCCCGGGCATGTGGATTTTTCCTATGAAGTCTCGCGCAGCCTGCAAGCTTGCGAGGGCGCTCTGCTGGTGGTCGACGCCTCGCAAGGAGTGGAGGCGCAGACGCTGGCCAACACCTATCTGGCGCTTCATCACAATCTCGAAATTATTCCAGTGATCAACAAAATCGATTTGCCGGCGGCTGAACCCGAGCGCATCCGCGAGCAGATTGAGCAGCTCATCGGACTTCCCGCGCACGACGCCCTGCTGGTCAGCGCCAAGCAGGGCACGGGCGTTCATGAAACCCTAGAAGCCATCGTGCACCGCGTGCCCCCGCCGCGCGGCAATCCGGACGCCCCGTTGCGCGCCCTCATTTTCGATTCCTGGTTCGATCAGTACCGCGGCGTCATCATTCTGGTGCGCGTACTCGACGGTCACTTGCGGCTGCATCAGAAGATTCGCCTGTGGTCCAACGGGCAAGTGTTCGACGTTGAGGGCCTCGGTTATCAGGCACCCAAGGCCACGCCCGCCGAAGAGCTTTCCGCGGGCGAAGTCGGCTTCCTGTTCGCCAATATCAAAACCGTTTCCGACGCCAAAATCGGCGATACCATCATCGACGAAGAGAATCGCGCCGCCGAGCCGCTGCCCGGCTTCGAAGAGATCAAGCCCATGGTGTTCGCCGGCCTGTATCCGGTCGAATCGCACGAGCACGGCCTGCTGCGCGACGCGCTCGAAAAGCTGCGGCTCAACGACAGTGCTTTCAATTTCGAGCCCGAAAACTCCACCGCGCTCGGCTTCGGCTTCCGCTGCGGCTTCCTCGGCCTGCTGCACCTGGAGATCGTGCAGGAGCGCCTGGAGCGCGAGTTCAATATCAACCTCATCACCACCGCCCCCAGCGTGCGTTACCGCATCACCCGCGTCACCGGTGAAGTGATCGAAGTGGACAGCCCGGCGAAATTTCCCAATCCCAGTGACATCGACAAAATCGAAGAGCCCATCATCAAAGCGATGATCATCACCAACGACGACTCCGTCGGCGGCATTCTGCAGCTCTGCCAGGACAAGCGCGGCACCCAGAAAAATTTCGAGTACCTCTCGCCCACCCGTGTCATGCTCACCTATGAACTGCCGCTGAACGAAATC
>DATLVQ010000072.1:0-4257 GCA_035577325.1 Bryobacteraceae bacterium
CGGGTTTGTCAAAAGTTCTCTTTGGTTAGGAGTCGAGGAGGAATACGCTTGGCGCAGAACACATTGCGTTGCAAAAAGGGACCCTGAGGCGGCTGGCGATTGACGCGACCCTTACTTCTGGGCCGCCGCCTCCAGACGCGCCTGCGCCCGCTGCATCTCGGCCAGGGCGGCGGCAGGGTCGAGGTCCACGTGCGGTTCCTCAAGAAGTTTCTGCGCGCGCTCCAATGCCGCTCGCGCCCGTTCCACATCGATCTCCTCGGCCCGCTCACCCAGGTCCGCGAGTACGCGTACGTGATCCGGCAGCACTTCGACAAAGCCCCAGTGGACCGCGAGGTAGCGCGTCATGCCGCCGGTAACGTAGCTCAGCACACCGATTTGCAACTCTGCGACGAGCGGCGCATGCCCGGCCAGCACCCCGATATAGCCATCGCGCGCGGGAATCTGCGCCGCCGTGACGCGTTCCTGCACGATCAGGCGCTCGGGCGTAGCTACTTCGAGTTCGAACGCTTCCGCCATTTTTACGCCGCGGCCTTCATGGCCTTGGCCCGCTCCTGCACGTCTTCGATGGTGCCCTGCATGTAGAATGCCTGTTCCGGCATATCGTCGTGCTTGCCGTCGACAATTTCCTGGAAGCCGCGAATAGTGTCCGCTAGCTTCACGTACTTGCCGGGAAGCCCCGTGAACTGTTCGGCTACGTGGAACGGCTGCGAGAGAAAGCGCTGAATCTTACGCGCGCGCGCCACGATGAGCTTATCGTCGTCGGACAGCTCGTCGATGCCCAGAATGGCGATGATGTCCTGCAAGTCTTTGTAGCGCTGCAGAACACCCTTGACGGCTTGCGCACAATTGTAGTGATCGGCGCCGATGATGCGCGCGTCCAGAATACGCGAAGTGGACGCCAGCGGATCGACCGCCGGATAAATACCCAGCTCGACGATGGCGCGCGAGAGGTTTGTAGTCGCGTCCAGATGCGCGAATGCCGTCGCCGGAGCTGGATCGGTGTAATCGTCAGCGGGCACATAGATGGCCTGCACGGACGTGATCGAGCCCTTCTTGGTCGACGTGATACGTTCCTGCAGTTCGCCCATTTCGGAAGCGAGATTCGGCTGGTATCCGACGGCCGACGGCATGCGACCCAGCAAGGCCGATACTTCCGAGCCGGCCTGCGTGAAACGGAAAATATTGTCGATGAACAACAGCACGTCCTGGCCTTCTTCGTCGCGGAAATATTCGGCGACGGTAAGGCCGGTCAGACCCACGCGCAGACGGGCGCCGGGCGGCTCGGTCATTTGGCCGTATATGAGCGCGCATTTCGACTTGGTGTAATCCTTCGGGTTGATCACGCCCGATTCCTGCATTTCGAGCCACAGGTCGTTGCCCTCGCGCGTGCGCTCGCCCACGCCGGCGAACACCGAGACGCCGCCGTGCTTCATGGCGATGTTGTTGATCAATTCCTGAATGATGACCGTCTTGCCCACGCCCGCGCCGCCGAACAAACCGATCTTGCCGCCGCGCAGATACGGCTCGATCAGGTCGATGACCTTGATGCCGGTCTCGAACATCTCGAGTTTGGTCGATTGATCTTCGAACGAAGGCGCCGGCCGGTGAATCGGGTAAAACTTCTTGGCCGTCACCGGGCCCATTTTGTCGACAGGCTCGCCGAGCACATTGAGCACGCGGCCCAACGTTTCCTTGCCAACTGGAACCATGATGGGGTGTCCCAGGCTCTCGGCGCGCATCCCGCGCACCAATCCTTCGGTGGGCTTCATGGCGATCGTGCGCACGCGGCCCTCGCCCAGGTGCTGTTGCGCCTCGCAAATAATATCGATGGGGCTGGGGACGTCGAAGCCTTCGCTGGTGATGCGAATGGCGGTATGAACTTCCGGGATCAAACCTTCCGGGAATTCGCAGTCCACCGCAGGCCCCGCCACCTGCACAACCTTGCCAATAACTGCTGCCGTTGTCGTTACTGCCATAGACTTATAACTCCGATTCTGCGCCGAATTCCAAGGCCACGCGCCGGCCCGTCGCGGGCCCGCTAGCACCTAACACCTGGAACCTAAACACTTGCTTTTCTCACTCCGACGCCGCCGCCGCGCCGCTGACGACTTCGATGATCTCTTTCGTAATGGCGGCCTGACGCACACGATTCATGTACAGCGTGAGCGTATTGATCATGTCATTAGCGTTGGAGGTCGCGGCTTCCATGGCCATCATTCGCGCCGCATGCTCGGCCGCGGACGTCTCCAGCATCGATCGGTAAACTTCGGTTTCGACGAACCGCGGCAGCAGGGCCTCCAGCATCTGGTTCGGCGGCTGTTCGAAAATGTAATCCATCGGCTCGGTGTGCGCCGGGATCTCGACCGGCAGCAGCTTCGATTCGGCCAGCCGTTGCGCCACCATGCTTTTGAACTCATTGTTCAGCACGTAGACCGCGTCGATCTCACCCTCGCGAAAACGCTCGATGGCTTTGCGCGCAATCGCCGCCGCATCCTCAAACCGGGGATTACCCAGGATGCCAACGTGCTCACCCGTCATTTTCGCGCCCCGTTTGCGAAAGAAATCTCGCCCCTTACGGCCAATGGCTTCCATCTCGATTTCGCCGTCACGATGATCTTCGAAGAATTTTTGCGCCGCCTTGATCAGGTTGGCGTTGAAAGCGCCGGCCAGGCCTTTGTCGCTGGTGAAAAGCAGCAGTAGAATGCGCTTTTCGGGCCGTCGCGCCAACAGCGGATTGGCAACCGACTGCTCATCGGCGCTCACCGCCATCGCCAGGTTGGACAGAACCTTGCGAATCAAGGCCGCATAGGGACGCGCGGCGATCACGCGATCCTGCGCCCGCCGCAGCTTCGCTGCCGAGACCATTTTCATGGCCTTGGTGATCTGCTGCGTGTTGCGCACAGACTTGATGCGCCGCCGGATGTCGATCAGGCTAGGCATTGCGCGCCGCGGCCTGCTTCTCCTCGGTGAGGAAGCGCGCCTTGAACTCCTTAATCGCGTTCTGCAACTCCGTGCGTAAAGTGTCGTCGAGGGCCTTCTTCTCGCGAATCTGCGCCCAGATCCCCGGATGCGCGTTGTCGATGAACGAGTATAGATTCTGCTCGAATTCGCGGCAGCGCTCGACAGGCAGATCGTCGAGGAATCCGCCCGTGCCCGCGTACATTCCAACCACCTGCTTTTCGACCGGCAGCGGTTGGAACTGCGCCTGCTTTAAGAGTTCCACCAGGCGGCGGCCGCGATTCAACTGGGCCTGAGAGGCTTTGTCCAGATCGGAGCCGAACTGTGCAAACGCCGCCAGGTTCCGGTATTGCGCCAGATCGAGCCGCAGCGTTCCGGCCACCTGCCGCATGGCTTTAATCTGCGCGTTTCCGCCCACACGGCTTACCGAAAGGCCGACGTCGATGGCGGGCCGCACGTTCGAATTAAACAGATCGGTCTGCAGATAAATCTGGCCGTCGGTGATCGAAATA
This sequence comes from Bryobacteraceae bacterium, assembly GCA_035577325.1. Classification (GTDB taxonomy): domain Bacteria; phylum Acidobacteriota; class Terriglobia; order Bryobacterales; family Bryobacteraceae; genus QHXW01. Next base: position 3,471 of record DATLVQ010000072.1, read on the forward strand.
ACGTTGGTGGGAATGTAGGCCGAGATGTCGCCCGCCTGTGTTTCGATAAACGGCAGCGCGGTCAGCGACCCACCGCCATTCTCGTTGTTCAATTTCGCCGCGCGCTCGAGCAGGCGGCTATGGAGAAAAAATACGTCGCCCGGAAATGCTTCGCGCCCGGGTGGCCGGCGCAGCAGCAGCGAGATCTCGCGATAAGCCGCGGCGTGTTTCGAAAGATCGTCGTAGATGCAAAGCGCGTGCCGCCCGGTATCGCGGAAGAATTCGCCCATGGCGCAGCCCGAATACGGCGACAGGTACTGCATGGGCGCGGGATCGGACGCGCTGGCGGAGACCACGATGGTATATTCCATGGCCCCCGCGTCTTCCAGGATTTTCACCACCTGCGCCACCGTCGACCGCTTCTGGCCGATGGCGACGTAGATGCAAATCATGTCGCCGCCCTTTTGGTTGATGATCGTGTCGAGCGCAAGCGCAGTCTTGCCCGTCTGCCGGTCGCCGATCACCAGCTCGCGCTGGCCGCGGCCGATCGGAATCATCGCGTCGATGGCCTTGATGCCGGTTTGCAGAGGCTCCTTCACCGGTTGCCGGTCGACCACGCCGGGCGCCAGGCGCTCCACAGCGTTGAACTGCGTGGTTTGAATCGGACCCTTACCGTCGATGGGCTCGCCGATGGCATTCACCACGCGCCCAACCATGGCCTCGCCCACCGGGACCGACATGATGCGCGAAGTTCGGCGCACCTCGTCGCCTTCGCGGATATGCGTGTAATCGCCCAGCAGCACCGCGC
>DATLVQ010000073.1:0-2740 GCA_035577325.1 Bryobacteraceae bacterium
CGTTCGATTTTTTGATACCTGTCAGGCGTTCAGGGGATGGTTAAGCTGTCCGCCCTATGGGAAGCTGACGGCATGAAAAAGCCAGAATTGACCAATGTAGGTTGGCTTGGGCCAAGGGACGAGATGGATCGCGCCAGTCACCGCTTCGGTAAGTGCTCTGAGTGCTATGAAACCATCTGCGTCGAAAAGGCCGTGACCGATGGGCCGAGCACTAAGGAAAAAACCAATGAAACGCTCTACGAAGCATTTCGCACACATGTAAAGCTGAAGCATTCCGATGAATTCAACCTTGCTGCCATGCCCGCCACCGAAAGGCACGAGGCCTGAGGGCTAAAGCGCGAATTGAACGACCTAAACGCTTGGAACCATCGTGGAGCGTTCTTAGCTCACATGAGGGTCTTGACTTGTATCGCGCTTGTCGCCTTCTCATTCGTAAAACCCAAGCGGAAATCCTAGATCATGATTGGCGAGAAATCGCGATAGCGCTCATTGGCCAACATCAGCATCGGCCAACCTCTGAAGGCACCCCGTCATCTGAGCATCACTGCTTCGTTCGGAGGCCATGTTATGGAAGTGCTCAATCAAGAACATGTCCGCAGCGAACTGATCCAACTCACGGAGAAGCAAGTCAGTACCCTCGAAAAACGAAAGTTTGACGGCCTCACCGAGGCGGAATTACGCCTATTCGAGGAGAGGCAGAAACGAATCCGGGATCTGTTTATCGAACTCCACCACCTTGACTGGGCAGCATAAATGCCTCGAAAGCCAAGGGCCTGTGTGGACGCGATGTTCATTGTTGAAACATTCTGATTAACTCATCATGCCGGTGGTTTTGAGTGTTAAGGCCTTATAGTTACTCAGCCCGAGGAAATCACGAGATGGGATTTGCACAGCAGTGCTATCCCGTCGGCCCTGTGCAAATCTGCGTTTTCGGGGATGAGGGCGCGGGGGAGGGTTCCCCCACATCATTGATGGAGAAGCTGTGCCGATTAGGGCTTGGTGTTCTCTCCGTACAAAGTAAAGATGGCGCCGCACTGTGCGAATGGTTGCGGATGAAGGTTTCTGCGGGCTTCCTAGAATGGAAGCGGACAGAGGCGTCCGGCGGTTACGAGTCTTATCGCCAAACACACGATGTTTGAAATCAGAATCTCGAGCCGCGGGCCGGGCTTTGCTTGGAAACGAATACTCAGATGAAGTCCGGAACAAGGCAGTAAAGAGGGCTCACTATAAGGATTTCGCGGGAGCAAGGCCAGCCTCTGCGTGGGTTGAGGACAAGGAGGACGAAGAAACGACTAAGTCAGGAAAGGAGAAGGTACCGGAGCCGGAGTTTGTCGCCTTTGTAGGCATCGACTGGGCCGATCAGAAGCAGGTGTGGAGTTGGCAGAACGCGGATTCGAGGCAGCAGGAAAGCGGGGAGCTGGAGCACAGGCCGGAAGCAGTCGAGGCCTGGGTGGGAGAACTATGTCGACGATTCGGGCATGGTCCGATCGCGGTGGCGGTGGAGCAGACGAAGGGCGCGCTAGTCTACATGTTGCGTCAGTATGAGTGCCTGCATCTGTATCCAGTGCCTTCGACCAAGTCGGCGAGCATGCGAGCAGGGTTGTATCCGTCGGGAGCCAAGGATGACCCGCGGGACGCGGATCTGTTGCTGGAACTGCTGGTGTTGCACCGGGACAAACTGCGTCGCTTAACACCGGATAATGAAGCGACCCGGCGGGTACAGAACATGGTGGAGGAGCGGCGCAAGTTGGTGGAAGAAAAGACGGCGCAGCGGAATCGTCTGCTCGGATACTTAAAGGTGTATTTTCCGCAGATGCTGGAGTGGTTTGCGAAGCTGGATACGAAGCTGGTGTGCGATTTTCTGGAACGCTGGCCGTCGTTGGAGGAGTTGCAACAGGTTGGGGCGGGGGAAGTGAAGAAGTTCTTCCGCCATCGGCGCGGACGGCACGGAGAACTAACCGAGTGGGGGATGGAGGGGATCAGCCAAGCGATGCCGGCGATACAGGACCGGTCGGTGATTGAGGCGAAGCGGACGGTGGTGCAAGTGATCGCCCAACTGCTACGCAGGTTGCTGGAGGGGATCGCGACGCTGGACCGCAAGATCGGCGAGGCGGTAGAGGCCCATCCCGATTTTTTCATTTTCCAGTCGCTGCCGGGAGCTGGGGCGGCATTGGCGCCACGCTTGCTGGCCGCCTTCGGTTCGCAACGCGATCGCTATGGGAGTGCGAACCAGGTACAGAAGTACAGCGGGATCGCTCCGGTAACGGAGCGGAGCGGCAAGAGGAAATGGGTACACTTCCGCTGGGCGTGTTCGAAATTTCTGCGGCAGAGTTTTCACGAATGGGCGGGACACTCGATTGGGCAGTCGGCTTGGGCGCGTGCCTACTACCAGCAACAGCGCGAGCGTGGCAAGGAACACCATGCCGCGGTAAGGGGGTTAGCCTTCAAATGGATCCGCATCGTGTTTCGCTGCTGGCAAGATGGTGTGGCTTATGACGAGAGCCGATATCTCGCGGCCTTGGCCAAGCGCGGTTCGCATCTAATCTCCACCTACGCCGCTGCAGCAGTAAGTATGTGAAATGACTGTGGATTCTAAGTGAATATCGAAACTGACCGGGTCGAAAAATGATTGACAAACATACTCAGACATCTGATTGAAACAGTGAGGGCCATCGGGCCGGAATTTGAACGGTCGGCTAAATGGAGCTAACGCCCGAATCGCCCAATAATGACGCCGATG
>DATLVQ010000074.1:0-16598 GCA_035577325.1 Bryobacteraceae bacterium
TTGCGCGCATTCGCGCAGGTACCGAGCACGTATTATCGCTGGGGGGCCGCAAACCGCAGCGTGCTCCGATGCGTTGGAGAATGCGGCGTTCGTGAAAAACGCGGCGTTGGTGAAAAATACATCGTGAAAAATCTCGCCATCATCGGCGCCGGTTCCTGGGGCACCGCGCTCGCCATGGTTCTCGCCCCGCGATTCGAGCGTGTCCGGATCTGGGCCTACGAGGCGGATCTGGTCGAGCGTATGCGCGCCAGCCGCGAAAATGATGTCTACCTGCCGGGATTCCGCGTGCCGGACAACGTCGAAGTTCACAATGATCTCGCTTCCGCCCTGCACGACGCCCAAATCGTCCTGGGCGTGATGCCTTCTCACCTGGCGCGCGGTCTGTACAAGGAAATGACCCCGCATTTGGATCCCGCCGTGCACCTGGTTAGCGCCACCAAGGGGATCGAGATCGGCACGCTGATGCGCGTCTCAGAAGTGATCCGCGAGGTCATCGAGCCACGGTTTGCCCCGCGCGTGGCCGTCATCTCGGGGCCGACGTTTGCCCGCGAGGTGGCGCGTGGCGACCCTACCGCGCTAGTTGTCGCATCTTTGGATCGCGAATTGGCCGAGTCCATACAGAGCGCCTTTTCCGGCCCGACGTTTCGCCTCTACACCAGCCCGGACCCGGTTGGCGTCGAGATCGGCGGGGCGGTGAAAAACGTGGTCGCTATCGGCGCCGGCGTCTGCCACGGCCTTGGATTCGGCAGTAATGCCTTGGCCGCCCTGATTACACGCGGTTTAGCGGAAATCAGCCGCTTGGCATTGGCCATGGGCGGGCATCCAAAGACCTTAGCGGGATTGGCTGGGCTGGGCGACCTGGTATTAACTTGCACTGGAGAATTAAGCCGTAATCGCACAGTAGGATTGGAGTTAGCTAAAGGCAGAAAACTCCCGGAGATCGTCAGCTCGATGAAAATGGTGGCCGAGGGCATCAAAACCACCAGCGCCACGGTTGACCTGGCCCGGCAGTACCAGGTCGAAATGCCGATTGCTGGGCAAATGCACGCCATGCTTCACCTTGGACGCTCTCCAAAAGATGCCATCCGGCAATTGATGGAACGAACCCTAAAGGGAGAGTAAGTCGGAGCAAAAAGCCTCCCGGGGACCCGAAACCTTTTATGCAGCAGCGGGTTAAAGAGGTCATGGGAGCCTCAGTGGCTCTTGATTGCGATGCCGAGTTGATGCTTCGGGTTAAGGATGGGGACGGTGCGAGTTTCGGTCTCCTGCTCGGGAAGTATCGCGCCTCCGTCACCCATTTCCTGTACCGCATGGTGCAGGACCAGGCCATTTCTGAGGAATTGGCTCAGGAGGTGTTCTTGCGCGTTTACCGCTCGAGGGAAACGTACGAGCCCACCGCAAAGTTCACGACCTGGCTGTATCGCATTGCCACGCATCTGGCGCTGAACTGGCTACGCGATGAAAAGAACGAACGCGGCCAGCAGCGGCTGGATGAAATCAGCGAAGACGCTCCCGCGCGCGAGGTGGTGGACCGCTCACCTTCGGTGGAGCAAAGGCTGCTGCACCAGGTGAATGTCGACGCCGTGCGCCAGGCGGTGGCGGCGTTGCCGGACAAGCAGCGCGCGGCGGTTTTGATGCACAAGTACGACGAGATGGAGTACTCACAGATTGCAATGGTGTTAAGCTGCTCGGAATCGGCGGTGAAATCGCTGCTGTTCCGGGCGTATGAAACATTGCGCCTGCGGTTGGCGCACATGGCATAGAGGACGGTTATGGATTGCCCGATCAAGACTCAGGAGAACACGGACTGGCTGCTGGATTATGCGGCCGGCAGGCTGCGTGGCGAGAGTGCCCCACAGCTGGCACGGCATGTGGAAGCATGTAACGACTGCCGAGGTTTTGTCGCCGCGCAACAGATGGTGTGGAATGCGCTCGACAAGTGGGAGCCCGATCCGGTCAGTCTGGATTTCGACCGCCGCCTGTATCGGAGCATCGAAGCGGCGAAGCCCGCGTCCGCGTTGCCTCGCCTCTTGCGCCGCCTCGTCGGTCCTTTGCAGCCATTGTGGCGCCCGGTGGTTCCGCTGGCGGCGGCGTGCCTGTTGATTGTAGCCGGTGTGATGCTACAGACCCCTCAGGCGGTGATGGCGCCGGCGGATGGCAGCGCACACATGGAAAGAATCGAGCCAGAGCAATTGGAGCGGACGCTCGACGATATGCAGATGCTGCGTGAACTGGCGGTCACTCCCGAGTAGGGGGAAAGTCCTTCGAAGTCGATGTGAATTTTATGCGACGCTCTTTCGCCATCGCCTGCGTAATCGCCTGGATGCCAGCCACCAGTGTGTGCGCGCAGCGTTCGGTCGAACGAGGCGAGGAGCGGTCGGCGGCGCGGGCCGCTGCGGCTCAAGCTCGTGTGGCCGCGGCCGAAGCGCGAGCGGCCAAGCGCGCCGCGGCTGCGAGGGAGCGGGCAAAAGGAAAAGATACCCCGCTCGAACGATGGAATCGCATGTCGCCCGAGGAGCGGCAGCGCGCGCTCGCCAAGCTGCCGCCCGAGCGCCGGCGCGAGCTGCAACAAAAGCTGCAGCAATATCGCAGCTTGCCGCCCGAGGAGCGGCAGCAGCTGCGCGATCGATACCAGGCGTTCAGCCAGCTGCCGCCGGAGCAGCAAAGTCACGCCCGCGAGCTGTTCCGGCAGTTCAATTCGCTGCCTGAGGATCGCCGCCCCATCGTGAGGCGCGAATATGAGCAGCTGCGCTCGATGACCGAGGCGGATCGCAATGAGCGCATGAACAGCGAGGCATTTCGGAGCCGCTTCAGCCCCGCTGAGCAGCAGATGTTACAGGATTTATCCCGCACCTTCGGAAAAGCCCCATAAAAAATATTCGGAAATTCCCTAGAAAATCCTTGTTATTTCTCTGAGATTTCTGGTACCTTTTTCTAACCATAGTCTGGCGGGGCGATCCCGCCGGCGCGATGATCCGAATTTGGCGCTACTTGCTTCGGATAACACGCGCTATCAGAGGAAGCCCGCAAATTCCGCCAGACACAGAAAGGAGCTCGTCATGAAGAGAGCTAAAGCATCAGTGGAGGTGGCCGTCAAACCCGCGGCTTACCGGAAAATTCTGGTCGAGAAACGGGAGAACGTGATGGCCGGTCTGGGTATCAAGTTTGACACCTTGGCCAAGATGGGCCGGGTGGCGGAGGAAGACCAGGCACAACTTTCGCACGACGAATTCATTTCGCTGCGGCTGAACAGCCTGGACTACGTACAACTAAAGTTAATAGAGGAAGCCCTGGATCGCATCGAAGCGGGCGATTACGGAGTCTGCCTGAGCTGCGAAGAGCCGATTCCGGCCAAGCGGCTGCAAGCCTTGCCGTGGGCGAAGTATTGCGTGACGTGCCAGCAATCCCTCTCGAACCTGCAGGACGACGCCGGGGTGGTGGGAAAGCCGCACGCGGACGCTCAAGACAGCTGGTAGCCGACGTTTACAACCCTCTGCCTGTGGGTTGTAAACGTTCCGTCCCGCCTTGGTTCGTCTCCCTATTCGATCTCAATCGAGCTGACTTGGACGTTATCACCGTCCACGGTGCCATCGACCTTGGCTTTCAAGTCGCTCTCTTTCTTGGTGGTCTTCAACGCAGCCAGAGCCTTGGCGTTGCCGGCCTCATCGAACTTCAAGAACTTTCCCTCCCCGGTGACGAGTCCGAAGCCGCTCTTGGCGCAGCCCACGGCGCACTTGGTGGTGTGGCCAGCGAGGTCTTTGTCTTTGCACATCACGTCCACCAGAGTTCCGTTCAGAGTCTCAGCGAAAGCCGCGACCGAAAGCATCGATGCAGCGGCGGTCAGTATGGCCAACTTCTTCATAGGTAACGTTCCTCCTTAAGGGGAATACGTATTCAACCACATTAATGGACGCGGCAGGCGGTCGCAATGTCACGATAAACTGTTAATTTTGTGGGCGGTGTACTGAACCGTACGCGAGGTTCGCCGTTCGCCTACGCGGAAGTCCGTTCCACAACTTGTTTGACCGCGCGGTGGGCTTCCTGGATGGATGCCCGATGATCCATGATTCCGGTGACATCGGAGTTGGCGAAGGCGATGCGGCCGAAGGGAGTGTTTCGCAGTACTTCGCCTGGCGCGGGTTTTTCGTCCTCGCCGAAGAAGAAGCCGGGCTGGGCGCTAAGGTAAGCGTGGCCCCAGCGGTTGAGAATCAGGCCGGCGATATCGCGCCGCGGGTCGAATCCTACGCTCGAGAACAACATGGCGAATTGCTCGCGGATGCGCCGCTCGTACTCGCGGAAGGGAGTGGAAACCAGCTCGAGACGGCCTTGCGTGACCTGCCGGCCGATGGGCAGGCCAGGCGAGGAAAACAGGATTTTCAAGGTGACGACGACAGGCGAATCGGGCGACACGGTTGGCGACACCGCGCCAAAAACTGCCATTTTGCGCAGCGCGAAATAGTTGCCGATGCCTTCGAACCACTGGCATTCTTTGATGCCGAGCTTATAAAGAAACCGCCAGTTCCGGAGCGCCACGTTGGCCATCAAGCACGGCGCGCGGTAGAACTGCGCATAAGCATCACGGTGCATAACGGGCAGGCCCTTGACGATGTGCTTCGTGGTCCAGCTTCCGCCGGCCATGATGACGCTGCGCGCGCGCAGGCTATAGAGTTTTCCGCCCTGTGTGTAGGCGATCCTGACGGACTGTGATTTTTCAGCGCTGCCGTCATGCTGCACGCGGACGGCAGTGGAGCTGAGCCGGATGCGCGCAGGCTGGCCCGGGCGGTCGAGTGCAGAAAAATTCACCGCCGCGCGGCAGACCGACTCGATCGTAGTGTCACCCGGGATGGCATCGGGAATCAGAGACTTCGTGATGTGCCGTGCCACTCCGGCGTTACCGCCGGGAAACATCTGCGCACCTTTGCCATAGTCCCAAGGCAGCAGAACGTCGGCGGCGTATTCGGCGTAGGCGGACAGCACGTCGGCCCCGACGCCCGAGCCTCCTCCGGCAACCGGCGAGAGAAATGTGCGCACGGTTTCGCGGCTGAGGCCATATGTCTCCATCAAATCCTGCTCGAGCGTGATGCTGTCCAGATGCCGTGAGAGCGCGTCGCCGTGCTCCTTGGGGAGTGTGCGCTCCTTGCCGCGCATGCTCTGCAGTTCAGTGCGCGCCTGTTCCGAGATGGGAGCGCCCTCCAGCTTCTTGCCCCAAGGATCGATGAGCCATTGGCCCGCTTCCTTGCCGAACTTCGCTCCAAAGTAGAATCCTGAGTTCCTGCCGCCATCAGTATAGGAGGTTCGGCCGAGTGGAATTTCGGCGCCGGCGCCGCTCCAGGTCTGATAGGGGAATTGCCAGCGGTCGATGCCGATCGACTGGTAGAAGTCCGCCAAAAAAGTTCCAGGAAGCGGAGGGAAGAACATGGCCGAGCCCTGGTGAGCGATGAGACGCTGGCCGCCCACGACAAATTCGTTGCGCCGCGCCTCGCCGCCGAAGATGGCGTGATTTTCGAGCACGAGGCACGTCCGATTGGCGCCCGCCTGGCGTTTGAAAAAAAGCGCCGCCGCCAGGCCGCTGATACCGCCGCCCACGACCACGCAGTCAAACTGCTCGCCCGTGTCGATGACATCAGCGGGCAGGGGATCGAACGCGCGGTCGCGAATTTTGTGTGCCTCGTTCATCACTTCGAACGTGTTGCCGTTCGCGCCGCTGTAGTCGCCTACGCCACCGAAACCGTCCCAGTCGGATTGGCCGAGCAGTTCCTGGGGAGACGCGCCGCCGAGCAGGAGACTGCCCGAGGCGACGAGCGCGGAGTTCAGGTAATCGCGCCGCGAAATGGGCTCGTCCATGCCGAGCGTATGGTCGTGACGCTGTGGCTTTTCTTGATCTGGCGGCATGTGCGCTCCCGCTCCGGCTGTGTGTAGCCCAAGCAATCAACAGCATATCCCCTTGCCTGTCCGTATGGCGTTGCGGTTAACTGATGACGGGAGCTGGTGGCGCCTCAGCACGCTGCCGGCAGGTCATGACATGCCCGCTTATGACAACGAACTTGCGCTGATCGTAGCCGAGCTGAACCGGGCAGCGCCAGGATCGCGCACGACGGCGCCGGAGATTCCGCAAGGAACCGCGACGCTCGACCAGTTGCTGGCGCACGCCGCGCGGCGCGGCGCTTCGGACCTGCTGTTGATCGCCGGAGCTCCGGTGGCGCTGCGCGTGGACGGGAAACTCACGCCGGCGGCGGGCCCGGCTCTTGGCCCGGACGATATGCGCAATCTGCTGATGCCGCTGCTGACAACGAAACAGTATCAGGAACTGCAGCGCGACAAATCCATCGACTTTTGTTTTTCCCGCGAGGCCATCGGCCGGTTTCGCGCGAACGTGCACCACCAGCGCGGCACGCTGGCTGGAAGCGTCCGGCTGCTGCCGGCGCGCATCCCGACGCTCGAATCGCTGCACCTGCCGGCGACATTACAGCGGCTGGCCGAGGCACGCCAGGGACTGGTCCTGATTACGGGATCGACCGGCTGCGGCAAGAGCTCGACACTCGCGGCGCTGATCGAGCTCATCAACACTCAGCGACGCGATCACATTGTGACCATCGAGGACCCGGTCGAATATGTGCACGGCAACCGAAATTCGATCGTCGAGCAGATCGGAGTCGGACACGACGCGCCGGATTTCGCGAGTTCGGTCCGCAGCATCATGCGCCAGACGCCGGACGTGATCCTGGTGGGCGAGATGCGCGATGTGGAAACGATCGCCACGGTGCTGACGGCGGCGGAAACCGGGCACCTGGTGCTTTCGACGCTGCATACCAACGACACGTCGCAGGCGATTTCGCGCATTCTGGATTCATTCCCCTTGGGCAACCAGCCGCAAATCCGCCAGCAGCTTTCGCTGGCCATGCTGGCTATCGTGGCGCAGCAGCTGGTGCCGGCGGCGGACCGGGGCGGGCGTTATCCGGCAGTCGAGATCATGATGGGGACGCACGCAGTACGGAATCTGATCCGGAAAGGCGAAGATCATCAGCTTTACACGGCGATCTCGACGGGCCGGGCGGAAGGCATGATGACGATGGAGCAATCGCTCGCGGAAATGGCTCGCGCGGGACGCATCACACGCGAGACCGCATTAGCGCATTGTTTCCGGCCGGAGGACCTGCGAAGGTATTTGCAAGGTTAGGCAGGTCCCGGGAAGTGGCGTGGGCTTAACACTTGCAAACCATGAGGGCGTGATACACTGCCTCCGGCTGGCATGACGGTCAAGATAAATTCCGGCCCGGACGTGGCTGCATTGAGCGACGCCGCGATCGGTTTTCGTCCGCATTCAGGATGGGCGTCGCTGATTGCCATTGCCGGACCGGTGGCCGCGCCGCACGTCATCGAGCGCCGCCGCATCGAACTGGCCGATCGCTCTACAAGAGGTTCCGTGCAGCCCTATCACTTCGCCGAAGGTATGGAGCCGAAAAAGGCCGAGCGGTGGATCGAGCAGTGCTTGAACGCGAGCGAGGGGCTGGCGCGTGAGGGGATTGCAGTGACCGTCAACAACCTGCGGCAGCAGGGCTACCGCGTGCGACGGTGCGGTCTGGTGCGCAGTTCGGCGCGACCATTGCCGGAGCTGACAAACGTCCTCGCTTCGCATGCGCTGATCCATACGGCCGAGGGCGAAATGTTCCGCGACGCGCTCACACGAGCGAGCGCCCACCACGGATTGACTGTGGTAGGCGTTAAAGAGCGCGAGCTTTTTGAGCGCTGCGAGTGCGACCTCGGCATGCAAGCAGCAGAGATGGAAAGCCGCCTGTCTGAACTGGGAAAGATGTTGGGCCCGCCGTGGCGGCAGGACGAAAAATTCGCGATGCTGGTGGCGTGGCTGGCGCTGACAGCTGGCGCCGGCAGAGGCGCGCGGAAATCGTAGCGCGCTATTCGAGCAGCTTGATGCGAATGTTCTTGTAGTACACCGTGCTGCCGGCATCGTGCCCCTGGAGCGCGATGGTGCCTGCGCCAATACGGCGTCCGGGAAAATCTTTGGTGCCGCTCCAGTTCGCCGGCTGTGTCCACTGCGCGACCAGCCTGCCATCCACTTTAATGGTGATCGCGTCGCCCTTGGCCATGATGTCCTCGGTGAACCACTGATTGTCTTTGGCGACTTCGGCGCCATTGTCTTTTACTTCGTACAGGCTGCCAGTCCGGCGCGGATCACCTTTGTACGTATTGTTCACCTGCACTTCAAAGCCGCGGCCCGGCCAGCCGGTGTCCTGATATTCGGTCTGGATATAGACGCCGCCATTGGCGCCGGGCAGCGTCATGACGTCGACCATCAGCTCAAAATCCTTGAACGTGTGGTTGTGAAAATCGCCGACATAGAAACAGTGGCTGCGCGGCCCGTGCGCCACAATCGCGCCATCCTTAACCGAGAACGTGGCGACGTTTTCGTTCGGCTTCCAACCAGTGAGATCTTTGCCGTTGAAGAGCGAAGTCCAGCCGCCGTCGGCCGCGGCGAGCGGGAAAGCAATCAAGAGGAGGACGGAGAGATGTTTCATATTCAGATTTGCGAATAGGCGGTCGGGCTGAGGATCACGTTGGTGATGTTGGAGACGATTTCCTCGAAGTTATACCGCGGGGAGCCGCTGAGCTTTTTCCACCCCGGTTCAGCGCCGAAAGCTTTCCACATTTTGGCGCGCGCCTCGATATCCGGAAAGCCAATCATATAGGTGAGGTTCGGCATGCGCGAGCCAACGACTGTATCGCCGTAGAATACCTGCCAGAACCCGGCCTTTTCGAAGACATCGAACTCGCCGCTGTTGAACATTTCGACCTTTCTTTTGTGGTCCTGATCGGTGGGACTTTCGTAGGTGCGCAACTCGAAGACGCGCGCGCGATGCTCGGCGGTCGCGGGTGGAATCGTGAGCTTGGAAAAGCCTTCGAACGCGAGCATCAGCGAGCTTTCCATGCGCGCATAGGCGGGTTGTTTCGCGGGCGCGTTCAAGAACGGCGCGCCGGCTTTGAGATATTCTGCGTCCTGCTCCAGGCGGAACGTGGCGTTGATGAGAGTCTCGATAGATGCGCTCGGAATCAGCACGTAGAGCGAGGGACTTCCTTCACCGACATCGATGCTGAACACGCCCACCGGACTGATGCCCAGCCGGTTGAGGCCGGGAATGAGCGCGTCGCGAAAGTAAGCATCGGCCAGGGGGCGCTGCGGTCCCGATTGCAGCTGGTAGCGGCGAAGCTCGTAGTACTCGCGCGCCTTGCCAGCGGCCTGCGGCGCCGCTTTGAGAGACCCTGCCGCGAGCGCCGAAGCGCTGCATGATGAAGCGAGAAACTGCCGTCTGTCCACTGAGCGACCTCCTGGCCTGCGAGATTATCGTACTACGCGGCAGGTGGCGTCGACGGGGTGCGCGCTAGGCCAACGCTCCTAGGACTTGAATCAGCATCGCGACCGCCATGCGCAAGGCGAAGAGCCGAGGTTTAGGTTGGGCGCAGAGCAGCGTTTCGTCTCCCTGCGGACGTTCCATGGTGACGGGCAACTCGGTCTCGAGTCCGCGATCGCCGGTCAGCACCGGCACGAGACGATGCTGGAACTGGGCTGCCGCGTACCTCATCGCCGGAAAACGCCATCCCAGTTGAGGAGCGATAACGAGCCCCGACCGCCAGCCTTCGCCGGGAGTGAATGGCCGCTCGAGCGCCAGGATGAGAAGCAGATGCCGTTTCGACGTGATGGAGAGTAACGGCAGCAGCGGATGTGAGAACGCTACCATGCTCAGCGATGCGGCGTATGTCGAGAGCTCGAAGACGCCTTGTCCCCACGGGGGCAGGCGCGAACCGATGGAGGCTTGCAACGGCCCTGCGAAGCTCATGGTGCCCAAGGGACCGGAAATCGACCAGGCGCGCCGGTTGCGCTCCGCGAGACGGATCTCAATGTCGGCTTCGCCGGTTTTGGGGTGAGGACGAATGCCGATCGAATTCTCATCGAGAGGTTTGAACTGCAAGGTCTGGTTCAGCCGCGCGATGCTCTTGCGCAACAGGCGGCGATTGAACCAATCGCCCTCATCGAGCACCAGGTTGCGGCGAATATTGGCGTCGCTGTAGCGCCGGTTGCCGGTGAATATGATTCGTCCCACGCGATACGGCCGGCCTTCAGTGACGCTGGCCGTCAAATCCGCAGCGGGTAAAGTACGGGGTTCCGCGGCCGCGCGCCGCATGTCGAGCTTGGCTGAGAAATCGAGAATACCGCGGTGCTCGGCGTCGCGACGGGCAGCGATCAGGCAGCCGCACAACTCGCCGGCGCGCAGAATGCCGCCACGGGGATGCACGGGCGCGAGCGAGACACGTGTGCCTGTGATGACCCACTCCTGGACGCGATACTGGGGGCCTGACTGCACATCCAGTGTCACGATGGCGGCGTTGCTATGAATCCCAGCGCTGTCGAAGTGCACATCCGCATCGAAGTACCCTTTCGAAATATACAGAGAACGAATGCGATCGACGTCTGCGTCCACGGCGTCGCGGTTGTAGGCGGGAAACATGCGCCATCCGCCCCAGATGCCTGGAATGGCGGGCAGCATTCGTCTGATCCTCAAGTCATGCAACGCGCGGCGCAGCTCTTTCACATCCATCCCGACCTGGCCCTTGAATTCGACAGCGCGCACATCCACGCGTTTGCCCGCCCGTACGGTGAGCTGAACATCTGCGTCGTGCCGCGAAACTGGCAGCAAACCGACATCGACGTGGGCATCCTGATAGCCTTCGGCGTTAAGCCGTTTCTGCGCCTCGATCGCGATTTCGTGTGCGCGTAAGGGGGTCACCGATGTTCCTTCATCAATTTTCGGATGCAGCCCAAAGCGCGACGGTTCAATGCGCACGTGGCGCAGTCGCAGGTCCGGCTGCGGAGTTACGCGAAAGACGACTGCGGTTCCGTCGGTGTCCTCGGCTGTCTCGACGCGAATGTCCGAGAACGGTCCCGCGCCCCACAGCTGATGAACGTCTTTCTCAATGATGCGGGCGTCATACGCCTGGCCCTCCTGCGTCGCTAAATTCACGGCCAGATTGGTTCCAACAATTTTGACGGATTTTATGGATGTGGTCGCGAGAATAGGATTGGCTGCGAAGGCGGACAACAAAATCAATCCGATAGACGTTTCACCGAATACGATCGGGAGATGAAACCTGGGTTCGCTGCAACGAGAGGTCTGTGGCATGGGTCGTTTTCTGCTGGCTGAAACGGGCAACAATCAGGCACTGGCAAATCGCGGGCCATTCCTGCGGAGGCGCCCGCTGCACTACACTTGATGCATGCGAGTCGCATCGCATGCCGTGCTGACTGCATTTGCTATCACGATCATGCTGGCGCAAACCGGAACGCTGCGTCCGGAAGTCTCATCGCCCGAAGATCCGCAACTGCGTGCGCAGCCACCCGAGGGAACCTGCGATTCTCAAATCGGTATACAAGATGGCGCCGGTGTTCCTGGGCCAATTTGAGCAGCCGGATCTGATTCGACGCGTTGAGGATGCGCCCATAGACGGACGGCGCGCACTGCATTTTCTTCGACACGCTAAAGCCGACCATCGGCAGCCAGGGCGGACCTGCGTAGACGCTGAGCAGGGCTGGCTGCTCATACGGCTTGAAGGCGCTGGATATTTTGCGCCCCGAGCTTGCCGCCGAAGCGGTGCGCGTCGTATCGACGTGGACGTATCATCCGGCCATGTGCGTGTACGATCCCGCAACCATGGATACGGACTTCGTGGGTCATTTCAAGGGCTGGTAGGCTATCAGAGCGCGTATAGCGAACGGCGTGGCGATCAGCGGGTCGTCTTCCTTGACCAGATTTTCAGCGTTGATCCAGGCGCCGTCCGGCCGCTGGGCTCGCGCGAGGCCGTCGACAACGCCGCGATCCGGATGCACTTGCAGCGCGCGAAATGCTTCCCCGCTGGCGGCAGCATAATAGAACGCCAATCCGCGAGGCCAGCGCTGGTATGCCCCACCGACGAATCCTGGCACGCTCATATCGCGATGATGGTTGACGAGCCACTGTCTTGCCGCGAGCACGCGGGCGTCGTCACGCGGCCGGCCGAGTGCCATGAGCGCCAGGATGCCATCGGCCGTGGTCGTACCATAGCTGCGGAACCGTTTGCCGTCGTGTCCGGCTTTGTTGATTTCGAATTCCGTAGTGGAAAAGAAAAAGCCGCCATCGACGTCGAAATTCTGGCAGCGCTCGACAAACACCTGCGCGCGCCCGAACGCTGGATCTGATAGCTGCGCACCGGCGGCGCGCAACGCCTCGAGCACGTGCCGCGTCATGGAGAGATCCACGTGCCCGGTGTTGGGTGGCGTCCGTGGCACGCCGCCCATGCCCCACGCGCCATAGGGCGGATCTTCACGGCGCCAGCCGTTTTGTTCGGTGAATTGCTGCGATCGGAGGTAATGCAGCATGGGCTCGATCTGTCGCTCCCAACCCGGCCGCCGCGCCCGGCAGATTGCGCTGACGGCAAGAGCCGTCGAATAGTTCGGGTAATCGGGAATCGACGGGTCCATCATTCCCACAGCACCATCCGGCGTCATATTGCGCCGGATGAACGCGAGCGCGCGATCTACTTTCTCGACCGGCAGCGGATAGACGTCGGTAGGGACTTCGAGCAGCGCTTCCAGAACGAACCCGGTTAGCGATTGACCGGTTCGCAATAGTCCGTAGGTGCGGCTATGCCAACCGCCGTCTTCGGATTGCCGGCCCCACAAATATTCAGCTGCCCGCGCCAGGGCCGGTTGATGACTGCGCAGACAACCGGCCTGAGCGAGAACCAGTGTTGCCAGGAGCGGTATGCAGCGGCGTCGCATGCATCAACCCGCGTCGCCGCCTAATTCTTTCGCGCGCCGGCGGGGATCAGCAACGGGTCGCGATCGGCTACCAGCAGCAGGATCGCTGCGCTGGTCACCGCCACGCGGCCGGTAATGCAGTGCTGGCCGGACCACGTACCGTCTTCGTTCTGAAGCCGGATCACTTTGGTCTTCATGTCGCCGTTCCACTTCTCCCACGCCGCGCCGCCGGCGCGATGCAATCCGTCACTGATGTTCAGGTAGGAGAAAAATTCTTCGCCGCCGATCGATCCAAAGCCGCTGACGAAGCGTGCGTTTTCAAGCTCGTTGGTGATGGCGCGTATTTCGCGAGCGTTTTTCTTGCGGTCGGCATCGGTCCGGCTGAGCTGCTCCAGCGTCTGTGCACTCTTATAGAGCGGAACGCCGGCCGATGCTGCATCTACCATCACCGCGCCCGCAACAGGTCCGGTAATGACGGTAGCTTCCATTCCCCGGCCGCCGGCACGCGGGGTGGAGGGCGCTTGCGTGCCCCTTTGCGTGTACTCATCCACCTTCGCCATGGCCATCTGCGATACCGCTACGCCTTTTTGCTGCGCCATAAAGAGGCTGCGCGAGGCCATGGACGTTCCCAGAATCGGCGCCCAGCCGCCCGCTACGTTCCAGCTTCCATCCTGCATCTGGTTCTTCTCAATCTTCGCCACGCACTTTTGCAGACTTTGGCGCACGCGCGCGTTCAGTCGTGCATCGCCCATGTTGCCGTCCAACTCCGCCAACAACTTCGAGGTCAGGAACGTGTCGATGAATGGCCCCAGTTTTCGCTGGATCTGCGTCCCGTTCAGGTCCGTGACGGTAAGCCCTTCGGCGGGACTCTGTTCCACGTGGCGCAAGATGAAGTTGACGGCGCGTTGCAGCGCAACATGGTACGGCCCGGTTACCGCGGTAGTTCCGGCGTGAAGCAGCGCCGTGGCCGCCACGGCCGTATTCGCAACGTCGTTTCCATTCGATTCCAGATGCTCCCCTTGCCGGACGTACGATGTCTCGCCGCCATCCTGCCCCCAACCGCCGTCCTGCCCCTGCACGGAAACCAGCCAATGCGCTCCCTTCTCCACGGCAATGGCCCCCATGTCATTTTTCGGGAGGATTGTACTGCCTGAGAAACCTCTTTGAGCGTAAATTCCGATCGCCATCACAGCCACTCCGGCTGCGAGCACACGCATCCCGTTTGCGTTCATGATCCGTCTCCTTTTCCTGGCTGCGGACTCCGCAACTGATTTGGACTCCTGCGTCAGCCTCAGCGTGCCTGTCCGCTGTAGACGAATGCCGCGAGAACAGGTTTCCTTTCAAAAGAATCGGGAACGGGGCTTGTTAGCGGGGTGCCGGCTTAACGAACGTGGTATCGGCTATAGACTGGCCATGCAGCGTGGCTACACCCTCCAGCACTTTTCTGGCATAACTGGCGACGAGGCCGACGCCGTCGGCATAGCGCATGTTCGGGTTAGCGGGTCCGCCATTGTATGCGGCAGCAGCTTTGACCACATCGCCATCAAAACGGTCGATCAGGTCGCGGAACAGGAGTCCGGCATACGTTGTGAGGATTTCCGGGTCGATGTTATTGAGGTCAAGATCTTTCACTGGCCGCAGCCGCACTGGCAGGAGGGTGTAATCTCCCTTGTCCTTCAAAAACAGCTTGTGTGCATAGCGCAGTGTTTCCCGTGTAATCTGCCAGACGCCGGAGGCCTGGTTAAGGATCAGCACGCGCCGCCGGCGGCGCTTGAGTACCACGTCCCCTTTTTGGGCGTGCCGTTTCCAGGTCGTGTGCTGCAGGTCGCCGTCCACATTCAAGTAATTATTCTCCATGGCGCCGATGCCCAGAAAGAAGTCCAGAGGAACGGCATAGAAATCGGCGACGGCGATGATGTCGGCCGCGAGCCTGCCCGCTGCTTCATTGGAGAGTCGATCGGCGGGCGCCCGAGTGCTGTCCAGCACTCTGCGATCGGTATCGGATTTGAAACGAATGAAGCGCTCTAGATACGGCTGCAACCGGCTGTAGCCGATCTCTTCCAGCTTTCGGTGAACTGGCAGATTGTAGGCGGAAGCAAAGAACGCCGTCTGCCCGCGCATGTGTTCTAGCGAGCGCTCGCTTGCCCGCCGCCATTCGAACCCCGGAATCTCGCCGGTCGCCTCAATTCGTGCCAGCAGGGGCACCGCGGATAGCAGATCGTTCCGCAGATGGGCCACGATGGTGTAGGAAGGCTTGTCGCCGGCTTCGCGATATGTCAGCAGTATTTCGGCAGTGCGTAAGGCTGGTGTGCTGCGCAGGTAATCGTACATCAGATAAGTAAAGAAATCGTCATCGGAGCGAAAGATTTCCGCTGCCAGAAAATCTTCCGGTATGGATAGCTCTTGACCCTCCCCGGTGACGGACCACACCGGCACTCGCGCTACCGGCGAGAATGAGATTCGCTCAGGCCATAGCCAGTAGCCGAACCCAACCAGTGCCGCGAGGAGCAGAATCGCCACAGCAGCCGAAACCGCGCGCATGCCGGGACCCCTCCAATTCTTACTATCGCATGAAGAGCGCGGACGAAAACGGCCGCCCGATCGGCGCCGTTTTCGAAGAAATCTGGCTCAGGATGATAGGCTAAAGGAAAGTGGAAGAAGAGGTCCTCGCAAAGGCTTACGACTCACGCCTCATGCGCCGGCTGCTCGGCTACTTGCGGCCGTATGCGGGCTACATCACGTTATCTTTGCTGTTCCTGTTCGTCTATTCCGCGCTTCAGGTTTGCGGGCCATTACTCACCAAGATCGCGGTGGATCGCTACCTTCTGCCTGTGCCCAAGCAAATTACGACGCCGATTGACGGCTATCTCTCCATGGACCGCTGGACCGGCCTCACGCAAGTTTCGCTGCTCTACCTGGGCGTCCTGATCGGCGGTTTTCTTTCATCGTTCGGCCAGGCTTACATCATGCAGTACACTGGCCAGCGCGCCATGTTCGACCTGCGCCGCGAGCTGATGTCGCACCTGCAGCGGCTCGATATCGCGTTCTTCGATCGTAATCCGATCGGGCGTCTGGTAACACGTGTAACGACCGACGTTGACGTCCTGAACGAACTGTTCGCTTCGGGCTTGGTGACGATTTTGGGCGATGTCCTGACGCTGGCCTTCATCATCGCCATCATGTTCCGGCTGAGCCCCGCCCTCACCGGCATCATGCTCGCCGCCATGCCCTTCGTCATCCTGACAACGATACAGTTCCGCCGCACCGTGGCGCACAGCTACCGCCGCATCCGCATCGCCATCGCGCGCATCAACGCGTATTTGCAGGAACATGTCGTCGGCATCGTCGTGCTGCAATTGTTCAATCGTGAGCGCAAGAGCGCCGAAGAGTTCGACGTAATCAACCGCCAGCATATGGACGCGTACAAGGACACCATCACGTCCTATGGATGGTTCTATCCGATCGTTGAGTTTCTGGGGATGCTGGCGCTGGCGTGCATCATTGCGTACGGCGGATGGCGTGTGGAGCAGCACGCCATGACGCTCGGTGTGATCGTGGCGTTTCTCCAGTACGGCATGCGCTTCTTTCGCCCCATTCAGGACTTGAGTGAGAAGTACAACATTCTGCAATCGGCCATGGCGTCATCGGAGCGCGTGTTCAAGCTGCTCGATACACCGCCCGAAATTCTGCCGCCGGCTTCACCGCGTGCCGTGCCGGCAACGGCAGCGGGGATTGAATTCGATCGCGTCTCGTTCGCTTACAAAGACGAAGACTGGGTGCTGCGCGACGTGAG
>DATLVQ010000075.1:0-13236 GCA_035577325.1 Bryobacteraceae bacterium
CTTGGCGGCAGCGTGCTCGCCGAGAACACGGCGAAATTGCTCGACATCCGCGGTGAGGTCGAGCAATTTCGCCGTGTTCTCGGCGAGCACGCTGCCGCCAAGCGTAAGCACGTCGGGCGAGGCGTTCCCGTTCAATGTCGCTCCGATGGAAGTGAGCTCTTCGGCAAGATCGCGGTACGTGCGCGTCTTGGTCCCCTGCGTGAGCAGGCCGGCAACCATACCGGCGAGACCCTGCATGTCCTTGGGATCGAATTTAGAGCCCGCCTGAAAGCTCAGGCGCACGCTGACCAGCGGAAAGCGCGCGTCTTCGAGCAACACCACGGAGAGGCCGTTGGGCAACTTGGTCTCGTGGACAGGCGGCATCTTAAATTGTGGAATCGGCGGTGTTTCGGGGGCTTTGGTGCGATCGATTGTCTGGGCCATCAGCATTGTCCCTGTCAGTAAAAATGCGAGAGCGGATTTACCCATTACTTGCTCTCCTTGGGCGCGGGCGCGGCTTCCGGCTTAGGAGGCGCCGGCAGGATTTCGAGCACGGAGCGCCGCCCGGGCATTAGATATTTCTTCGCGGCCGCCTGCATCTCGGCGGAGGTGACGGCCAGGAATTTCTCCATATCCGTGTTGATCAGCTGTGGAGCGCCGTCCAGTATTTCGTACTGCCCCAGCAGTTGCGCGCGGCGCAGCGAACTCTGCAAAGAGGTAATCCGCTCCGAGCGCAGCAGCGTACGCGCGCGCTCGAGCTCTTTGGCATCCACGCCTTCGTTCTGAATCTTGGCGATTTCTTCCTGCGCCTGATCGACAATCTGCTTGGGAGTGAAGTTGGGTTTGAACAGCAGAAACATGGCGTAATCGCCGGGGTTTTTGTAATCGGTGGTGGAAGCGAAGGGCCAGCCGATCTCCGACTGGTGCTGGATCACGGATTCCTTCCCCTTGACCAGGTTGAGCTGGAAACGCGAGCTGGGACCGCCGGTCAGCACGACATCGATCATGCCCAGCGCGTAAAAGTCGGGCGAGTGGCGCACCGGAGCGGGGTAGCCGATGATCACGCCGGGCACGCGCGCATGCTGGTCGTGATAGACATCGGAGCCCGATTTGGCCTCGGCGGGCTCGGTCAGGTCCGGCTGCGCGGGCTTGGGCTGCGCGGGGATGTCACCGAAATATTCTTCTATCAGCTTTTTTGCCTCCGGAATCTGAATGTCGCCCACGATTACCATCACGGCATTATTGGGGGCATAATGCGTCTTGAAAAACTTGGCGACATCGTCGACCGACGCCGCGTTGAGATCTTCGAATGAACCGATGAGCGAGTGCGAGTTGTGCCAGTTCTGGTATGCGATTTGCGGCCACTTATCGACGATGGCAGTGGCGTAAGGCCGGTTATCGAAGCTCAGACGGCGCTCCTGCTTGACGGCTTCTTTCTGGTTGGCCAGATTCTCCTGCGTGATGTCCAGGCTGCGCATGCGGTCGCTTTCGAGCCAAAGAGCGACGGCCAGCTTGTTCGAGGGCAGTACTTCAAAGTAGTCGGTGTAATCGGGGTGAGTGGAGCCGTTCAGAGTGCCGCCGTTCGATTCCACCGTTTTAAAGTGCGTTCCCTTGGGCGCATGGGCTGAGCCTTCGAACATCATGTGCTCGAATAGGTGGGCGAAGCCGGTGCGGCCTTTCTCCTCGGCGCGGGCGCCCACGTCAAAGATCATGTAGACGGTGACCACCGGGACGGCGTTGTCGCGCGAAAGAATCACGCGCATGCCGTTCTTGAGCGAATATTTCTCGATGGGGATCACCGGCTGCGCGGCTTGCAGCACCGCGCAAAGCAGAATCGCGATCATCAATAGATATTTCATGGGTTTTCAGTTAGCGCGAATGGCTTCGCGAAATTTCTCCACGGGCAGTGTATTGAGAATGTCTTCCGGCCCGAGCCAGCCCCGGCGGGCGGTCACGACACCGTACCACATATTGTGCAGGTGTTTGGGATGGTGGGCATCGGTCGAAATCGTAAACTTCGCGCCGCGCGATTTGGCGGTGCGGACGAGCGTGCCGTTCAGGTCCAGGCGTTCGGGGCTGGCATTGATTTCGAAGCGCACTTTGCGCTTGACGGCTTCGGCCACGATGCGATCGAAATCGAAGGGAAACGGCTCGCGCTGCATCAGCAGGCGGCCGGTCGGGTGGCCCAGGACCTTCAGGTGCGGGCATTCGAGGGCGCGCAGCAGGCGGTCGGTCATTTCCGCGGCTTCCATATTCATGTGGCTGTGCACGCTGCCAATCACCAGGTCCAGTTCGGCCAGCGCTTCGTTCGAGAGATCGAGCGCGCCATCCTTCATGATGTCGCATTCCAGTCCTGAGAACACGCGGATGCCAAGACCATCCTGATTCAAGGCTCGCACCTGGCGGGCGAAGGCCACGGCACGAGTCTCGTCGAGGCCATTGGCCATGGCGATGGCTTTGGAATGGTCGGTGATGGCGACGTACTCGTAGCCTATGTTTTTCGCGGCTTCGGCCATTTCTTCGAGAGACGCGCGCCCGTCGGTTTCGGTAGTGTGCATGTGGATATCGCCGCGGATATCTTTCAATTCCACGAGATTCGGGATGCGGTCTTCGGCGGCGGCTTCGATCTCGCCTAGATTTTCACGCAGCTCCGGCGGTATCCAGGCGAGACCCAGGGCTTTGTACACTTCTTCTTCGGTTTCGCCGGCCACGCGCGCATCGTCGGCAGCGCGAAACAGGCCGTACTCGCTGAGCTTGAACCCCATTTTCACGGCGCGCGTGCGCACCGCAACGTTATGCTCCTTGCTGCCGGTGAAATACTGCATGGCGGCGCCGTAGCTTTCACGCGGCAGCGCGCGCACATCCACTTGCAGGCCTTCGCGGCCGACTTTGGCGCTGGCCTTGTTGCCTCCGCGGCTTAGCACTTCATGGACGCGCGGGTAGGCCAGAAAACGTTCGAGGGCGGCGGGGGCATTGGGTCCGGTGACCAGCAGGTCCAGATCGCCGACCGTCTCCTTGCCGCGCCGCAGGCTGCCAGCCGCCGTAATGTCTTCGATGCCCTCGATCTCGCCCAAGTACCGTTTTAATTCGCCGGCGGTGTCACGGGCGAAGCTCAGCAGGTAGCGGCCGGTACGCATGCGGTATTGCGCGATCGACCGCAGCACTTTCTCTTCGAGTTTGGCGCCCATGCGCGGCAGCTCGCGCAGTTTCTGGTCTTTGCAGAGCTGTTCGAGCTCGTCCATTGTGCTGATGTGGTAATGGTCGAAGATGAGAGCGATGCTCTTTGGGCCCAGGCCCTGGATTTTCAAGAACTCGAGCGACGCCGCGGGAAATTTCTGGAGTAGCAGGTCCCGACGCTCGCAGGAGCCGCGATCGACGATCTCCTGAACCACGTTTGCGAGCCCTTTGCCGATGCCGGGAATCTCGGTGATTTTGCGGTTGGAATCGCGCAGGATATCGATCATGCGCTCCGGATTCCCTTCGATGGCGGTCGCCCCGTTGCGGTAGCTGCGGATGCGGAACGAGTCCTCGCCCGCGATCTCCATCAGATCGGCGGTCTCCCAGAGCACGCGCGCAATCTCTTTGTTCTCCATAAATGGGGATTAAGGGACAATTTTAACAGGCGGGGCGAGCGGCTCGCGGACTTTGTGGCGGCGTGGCAGCTCGGTGCGATCCCGAACAAAACGCATTCACTATAATGGTGCACGGCTGCCGGCAGGGAGGTTGAGCCATGACTGATCGCGTGATTCGTCCAAGCATGAAGCTGATCAAGGCGGGCTATGTTCTGGCCGTGCTGGTAATCGTCGCGGCCGTAGTGGTGCACGTGAAGTACCTGATGCCCCGCGAAGATCCGACGTGGGTGCATCAACCGTGGCTGCCGGCGGTCGCCGCTCTTGTTCTGCTTCTGCCCATCCGCCGCCACATCCGCCGGCAGTCCGTGAAAATGACCATCACCGGCGACAAATTGCGATACGAGGCGGGTCTCCTTTCGAAGACCACCCGAAATATTCAACTCTCGAAAGTGCAGGACGTGCGTGTCGACCAGTCGCTCGGTCACCGCATGCTGGGCGTGGGCGATATTTCGATCGAGACCTCGGGTGAATCGAGCCGGCTGGAAATGGACAATGTCGATTCCCCGCAGGCCATCGCCGACGAAATTATCGCGGCATCGCAGGAGCACGGCAGTACACAGGCGGGCGCGGGGAAGCCGGCATAGCGCCTATGCCCACCAGGCGGGCGGCGCAGATTGACCCGATAGCCGGATTGCGCTATCCATGAGCACATCCATTTGCGAGATCCTCTTCTCGCGCCGCTGGCTGCCATTGCCACGGGAATCCTGCTCTCGCGGCTGGTTGCATTTGAAACGCGCGAGCTCGGGGCCGTCATCGCGGCGTATGTGATTCTTGCTCTGGTCTGCCTGGGACGGCAGGCGCGCGTCCTGGCGTGGGCCAGTACGCTGCTGGCGCTGGTTGCGGCGGGAGCGCTGGTGGCAGTGGCGCATCGCATGCCGCCCGCGCCGCAGATGGATACCGAAGGCGCGCTGCTGATCCTCAAAGGCTGTGTGGTCGAGCCCTCGGCCATTTCGGCGGATCGCGATCAATTCGTACTGGAACTGGAGCCCGGCGCGCGCGTGCGCGTCAGCCTCTTCGTGCCCGAAGGCAAGCAGCCGCCGGTGCTGCGTTACGGGCAGCGCGTGGAATTCGATGCGCGCGTGCGGCCGACGCACAACTTCAACAATCCTGGCGAATTCGATTATGTGAATTATCTGGCTCGCCAGGGAATTTATTGGACGGCGTCGGCGCGGGCGACAGCTCCGGTCCAGATCCTGCCGGGACGCTGCGGCTGGCGGCTCATGAGCGCCATTTATTGGCTGCGGACGGCGTCGCTCGACCGCCTGGAACGGCTGTACGCGAACCAGCGCTACGAAACCGGAATGATGCAAGGCATCCTGATCGGCGAGACCGCGAAGCTGGACAAAGTCTGGACCGAGCAGTACCGCTCGAGCGGCACGTTTCACGCGCTGGTGATTTCGGGCGCGCACGTGGCGGTGCTGGCGGCGTTTCTGCTCTTTCTGCTGCGCATATGCTTCATTCCGCCGGCGACGGCGCAGTTGCTGACGGTGCTGGCGAGCTGGTTGTACGCGCTGGTGACGGGATGGCAGGCGCCGGTGGTGCGGTCGGCGGCGGGCTTTTCGCTATTCATGATCGGGCGGCTGTTCTACCGCGAATCGCGCATCATGAACCTGCTGGCGGCGGTGGCTATCGGATTTCTGGTGCTGGATCCTGAGCAGATTTTCGAGGCCAGCTTTCAGCTTTCGTTCCTGGCTGTGGCGTTCATCGCGGCTTTCGCGGTGCCACTGGTCGAGCGGACGTCGGGGCCGCTCAGGAAGGGGCTCGCGGACCTCGGCGATGGCGACCGCGGCCTGAGCCTCGAGCCGCGCGCGGCGCAGTTTCGCGTGGAGATGCGACTGCTCGCCGAAACTCTGCACGTCTGGGCGCGCGCGCCGATGAAATATTGCTTTATGTCGGTAGCGTTTGTGGCACGCGTGATTTTCTATTTCTACGAGCTGATGCTCACCTCGGCCATGATTCAAGTCGGCCTGGCCCTGCCTATGGCGGTCTATTTCCACCGTGTGTCGTTTTCCGGTTTGTCGGCCAACGCGATTATCGTGCCGCTGCTCGGGCTGGTGGTGCCGGTGGGTTTCGTGGCCGTGTTCACCGGCTGGAACGTTCCGGCAAAGATCGCCGGGTGGCTGCTGGCGCTCTCCCAGTCCGCCGCGGCATGGCACGCGCACTGGGAGCCGGCCTGGCGCATTCCGAGCCCGCCTATCTGGCTGGCAGTTGGTATCTCGGCCGCCCTGATCGCCGTCGCATTGCTGGGGCCATTGCAGGGCCGGCCGGTGTGGCGCATTCTGCGCGTGGCGTCCGTGACGGCTCTGGTGGCGCTGCTGGCGCTCATGGTCTGGCACCCGTTCGCGCCGCGTGTCCATCCGGGTGCACTCGAGATGACAGCCATCGACGTGGGCCAGGGCGACAGTATTTTTCTCGCGCTGCCGGCGGGCAAACTGATGCTGGTGGATGCGGGAGGCATCGCGTCGTTCGGAAAACGCGTGCGGAGAACAAACCTGAATATCGGCGAGGATGTGGTGTCGCCATACCTCTGGAGCCGCTCCATTCGCCGCCTGGACGTGGTGGCGCTTTCGCACGCGCACGATGACCATATGGGCGGCTTGGCTGCGGTTCTGGAAAATTTTCACGTCAAAGAGCTATGGACCGGCGCGACTCCCGATAGCCCTGGATGGGAAGCGGTCCGCCGCAAAGCAGAGCAGCTCCACGTGAGGATCGTGCCTCTTGTGCAAGGCAGGCCGTTCGATTATGGGGGCGCCCGGTTTGAAGTCCTGGCACCGGCGCCGGATTATCTGCCCGCTGCCGCACCCCGCAACAACGATTCGCTCGTCATGCGGCTGACATACGGCCGGCGCTCGCTGATGCTAAGCGGCGACATGGAAAAGCAGATCGAAGGGCAGCTCGTGTCCGCCAATGGCGTCGAACATACCGATGTGCTCAAAGTCGCGCACCACGGGAGCAAAACGTCGACCACAGAGCCATTTCTGCAGGCCGTTCATCCGGCGTTTGCCGTAATCTCGGCGGGTTTCGAGAATCTCTATGGCCACCCGCACGAGGATGTCATCCAAAGATTGAAACACGCAAATATTGAGATATTTCGGACCGACCGGATGGGGGCGATTACGGTATGCACGGACGGGCAGCACGTCCAGGCGGAAGCCGTCACCGGATTTTAGCCGGCTTCTTCGCTGGCGCGCTCGGCTTCCACGGCGGCCGCGGGACCGGCCTCTCTTGCTTCGGCCAGCACTCGCTCGGCTTCCTCGAGGTGGGACCGGGGCACCTGGACCTGAAACTCGAGCGACGGAATCTGCGGCGTGCCCACTACAAGTGATGGGATACCATTGGCTTCGAGCACGCCATGGATGGCGTTGGCTTCCATTTCGGCGTCATGATTGACGGAGCTGAACAGCGTCACCAAATCTAAAGCGTGCGATGTATCGACTTCGAAAGGCTCCGTGTCTGGTGTCATAAGGGCTTCAATTTATAGCATAACGCACCCCCAGATACAGTAAAATGGAACAGACGGTTATTCAGGAGGAAACAGATGGCAGATCGGGAAGAAAGCGGGAAGCTTGGCTGGTTTGTAGCCGGCGCAGTCCTGGGCGGCGCGGTGGCGCTGCTGTATGCACCCAAATCGGGGAAAGAAACGCGCGAATTCATCAATCGGAAGAAGGACGAAGGCAAAGAGGTTCTGTCGGAAACCGGCAAAGAAGTGTTCGATAAAGGCCGGGAAATTTACGACAAAGGCAAGCAGATTGCCGACGACGCTGCTGAGCTGTTCGAACGCGGCCGGCGGCTTGTCCGCGGCTGAAAACGTCCCCGGAAATCATGTCCCGCGTGGCGCTGGGTGATTTCGAAATCACTCAAGTGCGCGCCGGGTTCTATTGGTGGGACGGCGGGGCTATGTTCGGCGTCGTCCCGAAAACACTCTGGAGCAAAAAATTTCATGCTGACGAGCTGAATCGCGTCCGCATGGGGTTCAATTGCTACGTGATCCGGACGGACGAACACTCGATTCTCATCGAAACGGGCGCGGGCGATAAGCCCACTGCCAAGGCGCGTGAACGGATGAACATGCCGGCCTCCGCGCCCGGACTGCCGGAGACGCTTGCCGTCCACGGCATCGATCCCGATTCGATCGACATCGTCATCAATACCCATCTGCATTTCGACCACTGCGGCGGAAATACCGTTCTATCGAATGTCGGTGCGAAGGCGGCTTTTCCGCGCGCCCTGTATTACACGCCGCGCGGGGAATGGGAGCACGCGCACACGCGGCACATTCGAGACAGCGTCAGCTACGTGGATGCCAATTACGATCCGCTGGTCGAGACGGGACGGATGCAGCTGGTGGATGCGGATTTCGAAATCGCGCCCGGCATCGAGATCAAGAATGCTCCGGGGCACAATCGCGATATGGCGGTGGTGACGGCGCGGTCGGCGGGACGGACTTTTTGCTTCTTCTCCGACCTGATTCCGTCGGCTGCGCATGTCACGCCATCCTGGGTGGCGGCATTCGACCTGTTTCCGCTCGAAGCCATCGCGAACAAGACCCGCTGGCTGACGGATGCGGCGGATGCCGGATGGGTGTGCGGGTTCGGACACGATCCAGAGGTCGCCTTCGCGAGGATTGAAAAGAGCGGGCAAGGGTTCGCGGCCGTCCCGGATACGCTAACCGGGAATGGACAGACAGGAATGCCTGTCCTACCTTGAAAGTATGAGTGCCATCTCCCAATCTCTGCCCGAATTTCGCAACGAGCCGCTGGCGGACTTCTCCGTCGCGGCCAACCGCCGCTCCATGGAAGCGGCTCTCGGAAGAGTACGAGCCGAGCTCGGCGGCGAGTATGACTTGCTGGTGGGCGGCGAGCGCATCAAGACCGCGGAAAAGCTGCGCTCCTTGAATCCCTCGCATCCCGCCGAAGTGGTCGGGGTGCATCAAAAAGCCACGGCGGAACTGGCTTCGCGCGCGGTCGAATCGGCTTACGCGTACTTCGCCGAATGGAGCGCAACCAGCGCGGCAGACCGCATTCGCAAGCTGCTGGCCGCGGCGCGGCTGATACGCGAGCACAAATTCGAGTTTGATGCGTGGCTGGTTTACGAAGCGGGCAAGACCTGGCCGGAGGCGGACGCTGACGTGTCGGAAGCCATCGACTTCTGCGAATATTACGCGCGCGAGATGGAGCGGCTCAGCGGGCCGCAGCCGGTGGTGCAGATGCCGGGCGAAAAGGACGAGATGCGCTACCTGCCGCTGGGCGTTGGTGTAGTGATTCCACCATGGAATTTTCCGCTGGCGATTCTGGTGGGCATGACGGTGGCCGCGCTGGTGACGGGCAACACCGTAGTGATCAAGCCGTCGAGCGAGACGCCGACCGTAGCCGCGAAGTTGGCCGAGTTGCTGCTCGAAGCGGGCTTCCCGGACCGATCGTTCAGCTTCCTGCCGGGAAGTGGAGCAGCCATCGGAGATCTGCTGGTGCAACATCCGAAAACCCGCTTTATTGCATTTACCGGGTCGCGCGATGTAGGGCTGCGCATCAACGAGCTGGCCGCCAAGACACAGCCGGGGCAGCGGTGGATCAAGCGCGTGATTGCCGAGATGGGCGGTAAGGATGCGATCATCGTGGATCGCGATGCCGATCTGGACAAAGCCGCTGATGGCGTGGTGGCCTCGGCGTTCGGATACCAGGGGCAGAAATGCTCGGCGTGTTCGCGCGCCATTGTGGACGAGCGCGTGTACGACGCGTTTCTCGACCGGGTGAAGAAGAAGACCGAGGCGCTCACCGTGGGTCCGGCGGAAGATCCGGCCAATTATATGGGTCCGGTGATCAGCGACGGCGCGCGGCGCACCATCCTGCAATACATCGACGTGGGGTCGAAGGAAGGGAAGCGCGTGACGGGCGGGACGGCGGCCCCAGGCGACGGCTACTTCATCAAGCCGACCGTCATTGCCGACGTCAAATCCAACGCGCGCATTTTCCAGGAAGAGATTTTCGGACCGGTGCTGGCCGTGACCAAGGCGAAGGACTTCGAGCACGCACTGGCACTGGCCAACGACTCACAATACGGCCTGACCGGCGCCTTGTATTCCAAAAACGCGGAGCATATTCGCGAGGCGCGCGACAAATTTTTCGTGGGCAATCTGTACTTGAACCGCAAGTGTACTGGCGCTATGGTCGGCGCGCATCCGTTCGGCGGCTTCAACATGTCGGGCACGGATTCGAAGGCTGGGGGGCCGGATTACCTGCTTTTGTTTCTCCAGGCCAAGTCCATTGCCGAACGCGTGGCCTGACGCGTAAAGACCTCGAACGGGCCCCAGTAGCAAGGCTTGCGTAAGGCTCCGGCGGAGCGTCGGCGACTTCATTTTTCTCGCGCGCAGCCCGCAGGACGCGGCAGAGGGTCTCCTGCCGGATGTCTTCCATGAGCTGCCGGGTCCGCACGCGGCGCCGCAATTTCAGAAGAATCAGCTCGCCAAAATAGCTGGCAAAATGCTGCTCTACCTGGGAATCGCCATCCCGCAGCCGCCGAGGATAATCATCATCGAACATTTGAAATTGCACCGTCAGCCCCGGGCTAATTCTGCTGATTATAGTCCTTTGTGGACCGCGGTTTGTGAGGTGTGATACGTTAGCGGATACCCCGATCAGAAGGGGACCAAGAAGTTAACAATACAGGGTCAAATCTTTTCGACGCGGCACAGGCTTCGCGCCTGTCCCAGCGGGGCGCTTTCGGGCGCCCCGTTTCTGTTTGAGGCACCCTCAAGACCGAGCTAAACCGCCGTTCGTTTCGCCTCGTGAATTTGTTGCAGGTTCCATACGCGGATGGGGTCGCGTTTGCGCGCCGCGATGGCTTCGACAGCTGCCCGCGCGCCGCTTAACGTGGTGATACAGGGCACGCGGAACAAGACGGCGCTGCGGCGGATGGCCTTTTCATCGGTAAAGGACAGGGCGCCCGTGGCGGTATAAATTACCAGCTGGATGGCGCCCGACTTGAGTTGGTCCACGGCATTGGGCCGCCCCTCATTGACTTTAAAGATCACTTTGCATCGCAGACCGGCGGCTTGGAGGGCCGCGGCGGTGCCACGGGTGGCCACCAGGCTGAAGCCCAACTCGGCAAAGCGGCGCGCGACCAGCACGGCATCAGGCCTGTAGCGGTCGTTCACGCTGATGAACACCGTGCCGCTCTCGGGCAGCGGCGTGCCGGCGCTCAATTGTGCTTTAGCAAATGCTTCGCCGAAACTCTCGCCTACTCCCATCACTTCGCCGGTGGAGCGCATTTCAGGGCCTAGCGCCGGGTCCGCGCCCGGGAATTTATTGAATGGAAAAACGGGCGATTTAACGAAACACTGCGGCACTGGCAGCCGGCCTGACGAAATGCCGTAAGTCAAATGCGTCAGGTCGCGCAGCTTGCGCCCCAGCATCAGGCCGACGGCGACTTTGGGCAGCGGCACGCCCGTGGCTTTGCTCACATAGGGCACAGTTCGCGAAGCCCGCGGATTCACTTCAAGGACGTAAACCACGCCGTCCTTGATAGCGTATTGCACGTTCATCAGACCGATCACTTTGAGCGCGAGAGCCAGACGCACCGTGTAGTCCTCGATGGTGGCCACATCTTTGGGCGCCAGCGACATGGGCGGCAGGACGCAGGAGCTGTCGCCCGAGTGCACGCCCGCCTCCTCGATATGCTCCATCACGCCGGCGATCAGTACGTTCTCCAGATCCGCCAGGGCGTCGACATCGATTTCGGTGGCGTCTTCGAGGAAGCGGTCGATCAGCACGGGCCGCTCCTGCGAGAAAGTCACGGCCTCCCTCATGTACTGGCGCACCGTCTCCTCTTCGTAGGCGATGACCATGGCGCGGCCGCCCAGCACGTAGCTTGGCCGCACAAGCACCGGGTAGCCGATGCGCCGGGCGACGGCGCACGCTTCTTCGACGCTGGTGGCTGTGCCGTTCTGAGGGCAGGGAATGCCCAGATCGTCGAGCAGGCGTCCGAAGCGCTTGCGGTCCTCGGCGAGATCGATATTTTCAGGATCGGTTCCGATGATGGGCACCCCCGCCTTCTTAAGCGGAATGGCCAGGTTCAGCGGCGTCTGCCCGCCGAATTGTACGATCACCCCGTCCGGCTTTTCGGTGTCATAGATGTTCAGCACGTGCTCGAGCGTCAGCGGCTCGAAGTAGAGCCGGTCACTGGTGTCGTAGTCGGTAGAGACGGTCTCGGGATTGCAGTTGACCATGATCGACTCGACGTTGTCCGCCTGCAGCGCGAACGATGCGTGGCAGCAGCAGTAATCGAACTCGATGCCCTGCCCAATACGATTCGGGCCGCTGCCCAGGATCATGACTTTCTTGCGATCCCCCGGCGCGGCTTCACACGATGACTCATACGTGGAATAGAGGTATGGCGTGAAGCTCTCGAATTCGGCCGCGCACGTGTCCACGCGATTGAATACCGCCCGGATTCCCAGTTCCTTCCGCCGCGCGCGCACCGAAAGCTCGCTCACTTTCCAGGTACGGGCAATTTGCGCGTCCGAGATACCGTAGCGCTTGGCGGTTTCGAGCTGCCCGGGTGAGACGGTAGCGGATGTAACCTGCTTCAGCGCGCTCTCGAACTCGACGACTTCGCGAATCTGCTCGAGAAACCATGGGTCGATCGCGGTCCGGTCTTGAATCTGTTCGACCGTATATCCGGATTGGAACGCGAACCGGATGTAGCCCAGCCGGTCGGGCGTTGGGGTGATGAGTTTCTGCGGAATGAGCTCGGGGTCGAATGCCTCCGAGCCGAACGCTTTGCCGGTTTCGAGGCTGCGAATACCCTTCCAAAGGGCTTCCTTGAAGGTGCGGCCAATCGCCATCACCTCGCCCACCGATTTCATCTGCGTGCCCAAGGTCGGGTCGGCACCGGGGAACTTTTCGAACTGCCACTTCGGAATTTTCACTACCACATAATCGAGCGTGGGCTCGAACGACGCCGGCGTGGTCTTGGTGATGTCATTGCGGATCTCGTCCAGCCGGTAGCCCACGGCGAGCTTGGCGGCAATCTTGGCGATGGGAAACCCCGTGGCTTTCGACGCCAGCGCCGAACTGCGTGAAACGCGCGGGTTCATTTCGACGATTACCATGCGCCCGGTCCTGGGGTGGATGGCGAATTGCACGTTCGATCCGCCGGTGTCCACGCCGATCTCGCGCAGGCAGCGGATGGCGGCGTCGCGCATCATTTGGTATTCGCGGTCGGTGAGCGTCTGTGCAGGCGCCACCGTTATCGAGTCGCCGGTGTGCACGCCCATGGGGTCAAAATTCTCGATGGAGCAGATGATGATGACGTTGTCGGCCAGGTCGCGCATCACCTCCAGCTCGAATTCCTTCCAGCCCAGCACGTTTTCTTCGATGAGGACTTCGTGGACCGGCGAGAGCGCAATACCACGCTCCAGAATGTCGATGAGATCCTCTTGATGGTAGGCGATACCGCCGCCGGTGCCGCCCAGCGTGAAACTGGGACGCAAGATCACGGGATAGCCCGTGCGGGCCGCGAACGACAGACCATCTTCGACGTTGTTTACCAGCTGCGATTGCGGCGTTTCGAGGCCAATACGCCGCATGGCGTCTTTGAAGAGCAGCCGGTCCTCGGCCTTCTTGATGGC
>DATLVQ010000076.1:0-2814 GCA_035577325.1 Bryobacteraceae bacterium
GCTCGTCAGCTTCATGGAATACGATCTTGGCTATATCGATCTGGAGGAGAAAACTCTGCAGCCCCTCGCAAATCCCTTCGGGCCAAAAGTGTTACCTATGTCTTAGGAACAATCTGTTACCTATGTGTCCGGTCCGGACACTTGGTAACTGGCGGAGGAAGAGGGATTCGAACCCCCGAGCGAGTTACCCCGCTAACGGTTTTCAAGACCGCCGCCTTCAACCACTCGGCCATTCCTCCGCTCCCAATGTAGCGAATTGGGGCGACGGGCGTCAAAAGAGGGCGCATGTGGCGAATGGCGTCTTACACGCGCGCGCCATGCGGCGCCCCAGAATGAGAGCCACGTACTTCCTGCCCGCCTCACCTACAGTGATTCCCTCGCTTATGACGTGCACGAGACGTAGATCAACAAGCTTCAGTATGTTCTGATAAGAGGGATCCCTTTTGGCACGGCAGTACGTCACTCTCCGAGATGCCGACCTCCCAAGCAGTGGCAGCAAGAGATCCATAAACACTGCGGCTTCGTCGACTTATCAGCTTTCGGATGTCTTTATCGCTCTTTGGCCGATGCGGCCCATCTCGTGCCGTGAAACATCTTGATCGGCAATCAGCTATTTCACCGCTACCGTGACCTGTTCAGTCGTACTCGATAATCCGACTTTTACCGAAACGGGTGAGGGGCCTGGATTAGTGTTTGCTGGAATCCTCGCGTTGATTTGGAACACTCCGCTGGGAAGCGTCGGGGCGTCGCCGGAATAGAGAACCGCGGCGGACTGTCCTCCGATCATAACCGAAACCGGATTGACAGGACTGGAAAACGGTGTCGAAATCGCGAGCGCGCCATCGTAAAGTTGCGGCATCATGGCACCCTCTCCCGTGCCGAAAAGTGAAATGATCGAGCCGCTCGGCGCGGGATTTGTACTGCTGTTGATCGAGCCGTCCTGATTCAGGATTGCGCCCTGACCGGAGCCGCTGCTATGCACAGTAAAGAGGCCCGGGGCGGTCGGCGCGACCGCGATAGCCATCGGCGTCGACAGCACGTCGTCGACCTGAACGACTACGTTCGTCGATGTCGCGTTACCCCGGTGGTAGGGGACGAACACGTTGATTTGGGTCGGCGTGATGGCCGTAATGGCGGCCGGAAAATTGTCGAATAATACCTTCGTTCTGCCCAGTTCATAAGGGATCGAATTATTCGCCGCGGAGTTCACTTGCAGGCTTGATACTCCGAAATTAGAGCCGAAGATCGAAACAAGTTCACCGGGTGCGACTGTGCCGCCAATATAGCTGGCAGAGTTGACGATGCCACCTTGCGAGATCACAGGAGGAACCGCCGGTCCGGAGCCGCTGAACCGGCGGATGCGCGCGAAATCCAGGAGAT
Organism: Bryobacteraceae bacterium; assembly: GCA_035577325.1. Lineage (GTDB taxonomy): Bacteria > Acidobacteriota > Terriglobia > Bryobacterales > Bryobacteraceae > QHXW01. Next base: position 1,381 of record DATLVQ010000076.1, read on the forward strand.
AGAGTTCGCCGCCTGGTGAAAAGGCGATGGAGCTCACTGCCGTAAAGCCCGCCGACAGCGCAAAACCTCCGTCTCCGTTGTAGCTACTAGTATGAAGGTTACCGAAACGCCCGAGACCGTTCACCCCGGATATGTCGATTTCTGAGAAATCCGCTTGCCAGATGTTTCCGAGGTGGTCCACGGCGAGCGAGGTCGCACCCTGCAACGGATTCGAGGATTTCAGCGCGATTGTCCCGTCGTCGTTGACCATATAAAAATTCTGCCGGCTTTGGAAATATACATTTCCGGATGGGTCGACACCCAGGCCGGTGAGCTCGTCGACCGTGCCGGGAGGCGGGACACCCGGCGCAGTGGGCGGCGAGACAATCGGCTGAACTGTTCCGTCGGCAAGGAGGCGATAAAGCGCGCCGAAGCTGAGTACATAGACCCGATCCTTCGAATCGATGGCCAGATGTCCCAACCCCGGTCCCCCTGGAGATACGGGTGCTTTGATGATGTTGGATAGCGAGCCGTCCTGCGCGATCCTGTAGAGATTCAAACCGTCGATGACCCACACGCGATTCCTACTATCGACCGCAATACTGTAAGGGGAAACCAAATTCGCCGTCTTGGCATTGCCGGATGGTGCGCGATTCCCGCAGACTCCGGTCCCGGCGAAGGTGCTCAAGACACCGGCAGCGCTTATTCTGCGGATCAGGCATGCCTGGTACTCGGCGATGTACAGATCCCCGGCCCTGCTGAAGGCGATGGATGTCGGGCTGAGGAACCACGCCTCTCTCAGCGGCGTGCCATCGGGAGCACGCTGGGGATTATCGCCGAAGAGTGTTTTCAAGGTGGATTGGGCCGTAAGTTCCTGAATAACAATAACGGAGTTCGGCAGGTAGGTAATAAAAGCGATATTCCCTTGGGCGTCGATCGTCATCGGCCCGGAGAAGCCAGATGGAATTGCGATACTCCTCCTGCTAGTCCCGCCGGGGGAGTAGGAAAGCAACTGGCCACTGACCACGCCGGCGACATAGACATTTCCCTTGGGGTCGGTTGCGAGGCCGCTCAGCTCGTAATCACCCATTGGTGAGAAAGGAAAAGGCAAAGTCACGAAATTCGTGACGTCTCCGCTCGGCGAAATACGGAGTAGGCTCCTAGTTTGCGACGCAAATACGTAAACATTTCCCGCTGGGTCCACTGCAATAGGTTGCGGCGAAGCCAGCTGCTGAGCGAACACCTCCAATTTGCCCGCGGGCGTAACACGCCGGATGTTTTCGTCCACAAAGTAAACGTTGCCCGATCCAGCGACACCCAGACCCGAATCGACACCCAGGCCCGTTATGACGTTGAGCGATCGAGCGATGGCGGGTCCTGCAGTATCGAGGCCCGGCACCAGCATCTGACCGTCCCCCGCTATGGTGGTGATTACGCCCGTGGTATCGATTCGCC
>DATLVQ010000077.1:0-4816 GCA_035577325.1 Bryobacteraceae bacterium
GACGCCTCCGCCGCATCGAAGCCCAGCTCTGGAATTATCAGGTAGAGTGCCTGGACAAAAACCTCACGCACGCCGATTTTATCGACGCCGCTATCCAGCACAACTCCCCGCTCGGCCACGCCTTCCAGGACGCTCTCGACCCCTTCTCCCGCCTCCAGCGCCGCATCGACGCTACCAACCGCATGTTCCTCCGCACTCTCAAAGCCCTCCAGGACCTCCAGGCGGTCGCGGTTTCCGACAGGCCATCGCCCTGCCTACTCAACCACTTGCACCGCAAATTGGCTTCGTTCCGCAAAGTGCCCTTGAACCCGGGGAACCGCATGCGCCCCGCGAAAATCCCGCCGCGCCGCCAGACATCCACCATACGGTTCGGGTTCCGGGAAGCAGCCTACGCAACTCCACTGCCGCGCTCGATCCGCTCGACCACCCGCAGAAACGCGTCCACTTCGGCCGGTGTGACGGGCGTCAGAGCTGCCGCCTCGAACGCCGCCAGTCGACGGTATACCTTCGCCGCGAGTTTCTTTCCCGCCGGCGTCAGGGTCACGATAAAGGAACGCCGGTCGCTCGGGTTGGTGCGCCGCTCGATTAGGCGCGCGGCGTCGAGACGATCGAGAATGCTCGTCAGCGTCGAGCGCTTGTGCGCCAGCGACCGGTGCAGCTCCGCCACCGTGCTCGGTCCGTTCCCGGCGAGGTGCGCCAGAATGTGCGCCTCCCCTTGCGTCACGCCCAGGCCCGGCGCTTCCTGAATCAGCAGCCCGATGCGATGTGTGGCGCGATGGAGCGCCGGAATCAGGCGCAGCGGCATATTATTCCGGAAAATCGAACAGCGCGCCCTGCGCCAGCCGCGTCGACCAGGCCATTTGATCGAGCGTTAAATATAGCCCGTCCGGCTGCCGCCGGCTGCTTCGAAATTCGCGCGCATGTTCTTCCGACCAGAAGAATAAGGAATTGGCTCAATAGTCATGAATGATAACGGGTTTGCGGAATCGGCTCCAGTCGATCGTTGGAGAGAACACCAGCGGCTGCGCGCTGCGTTCGGCAACCTTCCATCGCAAATCGCTGCCAATCGTGACATGCAACGCGCGGCGGCAGTGTGCGCATTCCGTCTCAATTTCGACCGCCAGCCTCTTCTTTCGCAATTGCCCTTCGACGAAGGGAGCCGCCACGGCGTCCTCCGCTCAAGCGGCGAAGATGCGCTCACCTGTCCTGAACCTGAGGCGGTGTGGCGTTATTTCCGAAGTTACCGGAAACGCCCAGTTGACTTGCCCGCGGCGGTCGCGCGCCAGGAAGAACAGGTTTCGGTCCAGCTCATCCAGAATGACGTCGATAGCGCGCGCGGCAATCCCCAGAGCGCGGGCAATGTGCCCCGGATCGAGCGGGGCGCCGGTCTTGACCAGCTCGGACACCGCAAAGTACCGGACGCGCTGATGCTCCGGCTTCATAAAACGCAGGCGCCTCGCCATGTGCCGCCGCACCCCACGCATTTCCTCGCGCCAGGGCTCGGCCGGAACCATTTCCAAAACGCCGCCCTTTCCAAAGATCACCGTCTCAGGCATATTTAATACGATACCGTATATTACGAAATCGTTTAAATTCGCGCGTGCGTGTAACCGAATCAAGAGCTCCAGGAGCCCTCGTTTCGTCCGGCCAGACCCGGATCGGTTCCTGGCGCATCAGCCCCGAAAGTGCGCTATACTACAGTTTGATCGAAGTTAATCCGCAACCCCTTCTTTCCTTCCGGTAGTCGGCTCGCTGATTCTTCTCTCCAAATCTGAATGAAAACATTTACTGAACTCTCTCTCTCCCCCATCTTGAAGAGCAATCTCCTCAAGCACAGCTTTGTGGAACCGACGCCTGTCCAGGCACAGGCAATTCCACCAGCGCTCGCGGGCCACGATGTGGTCGCGACCGCGCAAACCGGCACCGGCAAGACGCTCGCCTTTGTCCTTCCGATGCTCGAATCACTCCTGAAAAACAGGCCCGGCACGGGCGTCAGCGCCGTTGTTCTGAGCCCCACCCGTGAACTGGCGCTCCAGATCGGCGAAGCATTCGCCCTCATGGCCGCTGGCACCGGTATTCGGGCCGCGGTCGTAGTCGGCGGCATGAGTGAACACCAGCAGTTGCTGGCCATCCGCCGCGGCGCGCAGGTGCTCATCGCCACGCCCGGCCGCCTCTGCGATTTCCTGGAACGCAAGCTCGTCAACCTGGGTGCGGTTCGCATCCTGGTTTTGGATGAGGCCGACCGCATGCTCGACATGGGCTTCCTTCCCGCGATCAAGCGCATCATCGGTTCGATGCCCGCCGAGCGGCAGACGCTATTCTTTTCGGCCACCATCGAAACTTCGGTGGCGCACCTGGTCCAAAAATATGTCCGAAATCCGGTCCGCGTGACCGTCGGATCCACCACTAAACCGGCCGAGCACATCGACCTGCATGTTTACGAAGTGGATCAGGACCGTAAGCTCGGGCTGCTGCAGCACATGCTGGAGCGGGAGACAGGCTCGTTCCTGGTTTTTGCCCGCACCAAACATGGCGCCGATCGCCTGGCGAAAAAGCTGATTCGGGGCGGTGTAAATGCAGCTACGATTCATGGCGACCGCAGCCAGAGCCAGCGCAATCATGCGCTGCGCGGATTCCAGCAGGGTGACTATCGCGTACTGGTGGCGACCGACGTGGCCGCGCGCGGCATTCACGTCGAAGGCATCGCGCATGTCGTGAACTACGATTTGCCGCAGGCTCCCGAGGACTTCATCCACCGCGTCGGCCGCACCGGCCGCGCCGGATTGCGCGGGACAGCCACCACTTTCGGCGCGCCATCGGAGCGCGGAGAAATCCGCAAGATCGAGCGGATGCTGAGTATTCAACTGATTCGCCGCACGCCATCGGTTGTCATCAAACGGGAAGACAAACACGAGAAGCACGTAGCTCCGGTGATTGAAATTCCCAAACCGCAGACGCGCGGGAGTTACAGGTTCCGCTCGAAGGGCGAGCACCGCCGCGTCCACGTCGCCCGCGGCTAGGCCGTTCGGCGGATGCTAGTTCAGTAGCTTGCCGCGCCGCAAATACGCGGGCGTATCCAGATCGTCCGGATCGAACGCCATGGCAGCGGCGCTCGCGGCTGCCGCGGCGGCCGCCGGTTGAAACGGCTCGACCGGCTCCTCTACCACGGGCTCGGGCTCGATTTCCGGTTCCGGCTCGCGCACAGGCTCCGCCGCGCGCGGCGGCTCCGCCGTCTTCATGCGCAGCTCCACGGCCCTGGGCCGCTCGGCGACGGGGGCGTTCTCCGGCTGGAATCCGGTTGCGATCACGGTAATCTTAACCGCGTCGGCCATGGATTCGTTCATGATGACGCCGAAATTGATCTGCACGTCATCGCAATCGGCCGCTTCGCGAATAATCGAGCAGGCTTCGTTGACTTCGTGCAATCCAAGCTGGCTCGATCCGGTGATATTAATAAGGATGCCGCGCGATCCCGTGATGCGGGAGTCTTCGAGCAGCGGAGAGCTGATGGCCCTGCGCGCCGCTTCCACCGCCGCATTCGCGCCGCGCCCCACAGCCGTCCCCATCATGGCGTAACCCATGCCGAGCATGGTCGCGCGGATGTCGGAGAAGTCGCGGTTGATCATGCCGGGCGTGGTGATGATGTCACTGATGCCTTGCACCGCCTGCATCAGGATATCGTCGGCCAGCCGAAACGCTTCGAAGAAACTGGTGCCGCGCGGCACGAGCTCGAGCAGGCGATCGTTCGGGATGGCGATGACCGTATCGACGGTGCCGGCCAGCTCCCCCAGACTCTTGTCCGCCTGCCGCATGCGCCGCGCGCCCTCGAACATGAACGGTTTGGTCACGACCGCGACCGTGAGCGCGTCAAGTTCTTTTGCAAGCGACGCCACCACTGGCGCCGCACCCGCGCCCGTGCCGCCGCCAAGGCCCGCGGTCACGAACACCATGTCGGCGCCTTGCAGCAGTTCAATGATGCGCTCGGTATCTTCGAGCGCGGCTTGCCGGCCAATCGAAGGATCCGAGCCCGCGCCCAATCCGCCGGTGATCTTCGTGCCGATCTGCAGCTTGTTCGGCACGATCGAGGCATCGAGCGCCTGCACGTCCGTGTTCATGACGTGGAACTCGACGCCTTCGAGTCCTTCGTGAATCATGCGCGCCACGGCGTTCGAGCCGCCGCCACCCACACCCACTACCTTGATGCGCGCGCCCTTCCGGTTCTCTTCCTGCAGCTCGTACTTCAGCCGGTCAAAACTTACGTCGAGCAGTGCCATCGTTGCCGCTCCTTTCTCAATTCGCTACCTTAATATCCGCGCCAGCAGACCCACCGACTGGCGCTCCAGTTCCCCTTGCACCTTAAGCTTCGCCGAGTACATCGCCAAACCTGCCGCCGCCGCCCATCCCGGATGGTCGAGCTGCGCCGGCCAGTCTTCAATTCCAACGGGCAAACCATTCCGCGCCTGGCAGCCCAGTGTTCCTTCAGCCATGTCGCACATGGCCGCCAGCCGCGCACCGCCGCCGGTAAGCACTACGCCGCCGACCAGCGACCGCTCCATGCCTACGCGCACCAGCTCGCGGCGCACATAGTCGAAAAGCTCCCGGGCACGCGCCTCAATGATTTCGTTCAACAAGCGCCGCGGCAATTCGCGTGAATCGAGGTCGCCGGCGGACGTCACCTCGACCGAGCTGTTTCCCGCCGTGAACTCCGCGGTGGCGCTGCCGTATTCCTCCTTGACGAGTACCGCTTCGTCGTAGCTGATGTGGAACGCGAGCGCCACGTCGCGCGTGAAGTGGTCGCCGCAGATCGGCAGGCTCG
>DATLVQ010000078.1:0-15720 GCA_035577325.1 Bryobacteraceae bacterium
AGGGGTTCCTACCCGGAGTCTCGGTTCACTCCCTGTTTTACGAGATATCGCGCGATCAGTGTTTCCGCGAACCATTAAGAACTCAGTGACCCCGGAGATTGGCAATGGCCGTCGATCACAACAGCGGGAAGGTGGAACCTCCCGTGCAAGTCAATACGGAGGACTACGAACACCTCCTCGACGATTACAGCCACTTCGTACCCCCATCTGAGGGGGAAATCCTTGAAGGCCGCGTACTAAAAGTCACGGCTACAGAAGTCATTGTCGATTTTGGCTACAAGTCCGAGGGCCTCGTTCCGATCGAACAATTCCGCGATTCCGGCGGCGAAATTCGCGTTCAGTCCGGAGATGTGATCGATGTAATGATCGATCATGGACCAGCGGTTGAAGGCTATACCCTTCTCTCGCACGACAAAGCCGCGCGCCTGCGAGTTTGGGAAAACCTCGAAAAAGCATTTCAGGAACAACTTATTATTTCAGGACGGGTACTCGGTCGCGTAAAGGGCGGGCTTTCGGTGGACGTCGGCATCAAAGGCTTCATGCCGGGCTCACAAGTCGACCCGCGCCCGGTTCGCAACCTCGAGACTTTCGCCGGTCAGGACATTCCGGTTAAGATCATCAAGCTCAACCGGCGGCGCGGAAATGTCGTGGTTTCGCGTAAACTGGCGGTCGAGCAGGAGGCCACGGAACGCAAGACAGTGACGCTGGAGCATCTGGAGGAAGGCGCCGTAGTCACCGGAGTCGTCAAGAATCTGACCGAATACGGCGCGTTCATAGATCTGGGCGGGATCGACGGCTTACTTCACGTCACCGACATGTCCTACGGGCGTGTGGCGCATCCTTCCGAAGTTGTGCATCCAGGAGATGAAGTTACCGTCAAGGTGTTGAAGTTCGATAAGACTCGCGAGCGTGTGTCGTTGGGCATGAAGCAGATGGCGCCGGATCCATGGGAAGGAGTGGCACAACGTTATGCGGTGAATCAGCGCGTAGTCGGCCGCATCGTGAATGTTACCGATTATGGCGCCTTCGTGGAGCTCGAACCCGGCGTCGAAGGTCTGATCCATGTCACCGAAATGACGTGGTCGCGCCGCATGAAACACCCGGCGAAAGTGGTCAGCCCCGGCGACCAGGTGGAAGCCGTGGTTCTCGAAGTACATGGCAAAGACCGCCGTATCTCGCTCGGATTGAAGCAGCTCGAGCCGAATCCCTGGACAACGATTGAGGACCGCTACAGCGTGGGCTCAGTGGTGGAAGGCCGTGTTCGCAACATGACCGACTTCGGCGCTTTCATTGAAATCGAAGAAGGCATCGACGGTTTGGTGCATGTTTCCGATCTATCGTGGACCAAACGCGTCAAGCATCCGTCCGAGGTTTTGCGGAAGGGCCAAATTGTACAAGCGGTGATTCTGGCGATTGATGCCAAGTCGCACCGGCTCTCTTTGGGGATCAAGCAGTTGCAGCCGGATGCCTGGGAGCGGTATTTTCAGACGCATCATGTTGGCGATATGGTCCACGGCAGGATTTGCCGTTTGGCGGGATTCGGTGCGTTCATCGAGCTGGCAGAGGGTGTCGAGGGCTTATGCCACTATTCCGAAGTGCCCGGCTACACAGGAAGGAAGTCGGAGGAGCTCCCCATATCGGTTGGCCAGGAGAGCGACTTTAAAATCATCAAGATGAACGAACCCGAAAAGAAGATTGGCTTGAGCCTGAAAGCCGTCACCGAAGATGAGGAACGAGCGCGGCTGGAGGACTATCAACGCCAGGCCGCTGCAGCCACAACAACCATCGAAGAAGTTGTAAGTGTAAAAGAAAAAAAGAGTTAACTAAATTTTTAACGGATTCGGGGCGTTCGCCGGCCGGCTTAATTTGGGTGAGAACAATCGTTGCAATTGGCGATTCGGCACGCGATACTGTTGCGGTCTGTAATCTGTTGAGGGAACATAGGTTTTTCGAAGCTTACTAGGAGGCGTGAACATGACCAAGGCGGATCTGATTGAAGAGGTCTCGCGCGTAGTCGAAATGACCCGCAAGGAGTCTGAGGTCATTGTTGAGTCCATCTTCGACAGCATCGTGAAAGCCCTGCGCGGCGGCGACAAGATCGAGATCCGCGGTTTCGGCAGTTTCCGCACTCGCCAGCGGCAACCCCGTATCGGGCGCAATCCAAAGACCGGAACGCGCGTTGAAGTACCCGCCAAGAAGATTCCTTACTTCAAGCCCAGCAAAGAATTGAAAGACGTGGTGAACAATTCGGCGTCGGCCACCAAAGAGCCCGCCCCGGCTGACACGCTGCCGCAACCGCGCTAACCAACGGCCATGGACCATTTGTGGACTCCATGGCGGTACCGCTACATTTCGAAGGCGCTAGCGTCCGACGGATGCATCTTCTGCGCGAAGCCCGCTGAGAATCAAGACGTCCATAATTACATCCTGCACCGCGGCAAACTGAATTTCGTTCTGCTGAACCTGTTTCCTTACACCAACGGTCACCTCATGATTGCGCCGTACCAGCACGTGGCGGTGATGGCGGCAACACCCGAAGCCACGCTGGCTGAAATGATGCAGCTGGCGCGGCGGGCTGAAGCCAATCTGCGCGCGGTCTATCGGCCGGATGGATTTAACGTTGGCATAAATATCGGAGTGAGCGCCGGCGCCGGCGTGGCGGATCATATACATATGCATGTTGTTCCGCGCTGGACGGGTGACGCCAACTTCATGAGCACGATTGGAGAAACGCGGGTGTTGCCGGAAGAGCTGCCGTCGACGTACGAGAAACTGGTCAAGCTGCCATGGAACGATTAGCAGTGCCAATTCATTGAAACCCGGAGTACCCGTATGAAGTCGAAAGAAACCGCGGCGCGGTAGGGGTTCGACGAAGTTGTTGCCCGCACGCTCGTGGTAGAATTCCCGCTGCTTATGAAAAGCATACTACCCGAGCTGGTCGCTGAATTCTTCGGCACGCTGGTCCTGATTCTCTTTGGCGATGGCGTGGTCGCTATGGTCGTGCTGTTCGGGACGGGGACGCCGGGCGAGGTCGTTCACGGCGGTTTCACCAACATCACCCTCGGCTGGGGACTCGGGGTCACCATGGGAATCTACATTGCGGGACGCATTTCAGGTGCGCATCTCAATCCGGCCGTCACCGTGGCCTTGGCGATCTATCGCGATTTCCCGTGGAGGAAGGTCGGACCCTACATCGGTGCTCAGGTGCTAGGCGCTTTTCTGGCCGCCGCCCTGGTCTACTGGAATTATGCGCCAGCGTTTCACGCGGTAGATCCGCACCTCGATCACACCGCGGGCGTGTTCACCACCTTTCCGGCTTTTCCCGAGGTCCCATCGGCGGGGTTGCTGGACCAAACCATCGGCACGGCGCTGCTAGTGCTGCTTGTGCTGGCCATTATCGATGAGCGGAATCAGCCGCCGGGCGCCAACCTGACACCGGTCTTGATTGGCGCGGTTGTTGTGGCGATCGGCGTCTCATTCGGCGGAATGCATGGTTACGCCATTAATCCGGCGCGCGATTTCGGCCCGCGCCTGTTCACTGCCGTGGCAGGATTCAAGAATAACGGCCTCACGGATGGGGCGAAAGTCTTCTGGGTCCCGATTCTAGGACCGATTCTGGGCGGAATTTTGGGCGCCGCGGCTTACGATTACGGCGTGCGCCGGTTCTTGCCCGAAGTAAAGCGCGTAGGCTAAGCCAGCGGCGCAGATGCGTCATAAGCGGCGGGAATTTCCGGCCCGCGCTATAATAGTTTTTTCCCGGTCCCCACAAGACAAGCTATGTTGCTCAGTGTCAAGGAGATGGAAGTACGGAAGGTGCGCTTTGATGAAACCTTCCAGCCGGGTGAAATCGATTTTTCTGGCGCCGGGATCCGGCAATCGGAGCCGCTCCATGTAGAGGGCGTTGCCGAGTTGCTGGCCAATACAGATGGCGAGATCCGGATCAAGGGCCATCTGAGCGCCAAAATGGAGTCGGAGTGCGACCGGTGCCTGGCGGTCGCGACTTTTCCGTTGGATTGTGATTTGGATCTGTTTTATCGTCCCAGCGAGTCTTTGTCGGTAGAGGAAGAAGTGGCCATCGATGAGGGCGAGGCGGAAATCGGATTCTATGCGGGCGCGGGAATCGAGCTCGAAGAAATTTTGAGAGAGCAGGTCCTGTTGCTGCTGCCGATGCAGCGCGTTTGCTCCGCCGATTGCAAAGGCATCTGCCCGGTTTGCGGCAGGAACCGCAACGAGAGTTCCTGCGATTGCCGGGAAGAGCCGGTGAACGACCGTTGGAGCGCGCTGCGAAAGATTTCACAGGGATAACGGCCAGGGCGTGAATGAGCCCGGCCAAGTGAAGTACCGGCCACCGCGGCCGAATGGTGTGAAAAAAATCGCGGAACGAAATAGAGATTCTGAGGTACAGAAATGCCGAACCCGAAACGACGACATTCAGCCGCCCGCAGAGGCAACCGCCGCGCGCACGACAAGCTCAAGCAGCCAGGGCTCTCCGAGTGCCCCAACTGCCACGAGCAGAAGCTGCCGCATCGCGCCTGCCCGCATTGCGGCCAGTATAAAGGCCGCGAGGTTATCGAAGTCGAGCAGGAATAGAATGTATCCGGTGCGGCAACCCGCAATGCCTCCACTATGATGACTATCGCAGTCGACGCCATGGGCGGGGACCATGCCCCGAAACCGGAGGTCGAAGGCGCAATTCGAGCGGCCAAGACTCTGGGCGTCAAGGTGGTGCTCGTGGGCCGTGAAGACGCGGTCCAGCGGGAGTTGGATTGCCACGAAGACTCCGCTTCGCTACCGATCGAAGTTCATCACGCCAGCGAACAGATCACAATGCACGACAGCGCCGCGCGCGCCGTGCGGTCGAAGCGCGACAGTTCTCTGCGCGTGGCCAGCCGCTTGGTGCGCGACGGCTGCGCGCAGGGATTCGTTTCAGCGGGCAACACCGGCGCCGTGATGGCGACGGCCAAGATGGTACAGGGCGTGGTGCCGGGTGTGGACCGGCCGGCGCTGGCGGGTGTGTTTCCCACACTCAGCGGGTCGCCAGTGGTTATGGTGGATGTGGGCGCCAATGTCGATTCGTCACCGCACATGCTGGCGCAGTTCGCGATCATGGGCGAGATGTACTCGCGCGTCATTCTGCGGCGCGAGAACCCGCGCGTGGGCCTGCTCTCGATCGGCGAAGAAGAGCACAAAGGCAATGAGATGACACGCGCGGCGATGCCGTTGCTGAAGTCGCTGCCCATTAATTTCATCGGCAATGTGGAGGGCCGAGACATTTACACCGGCAAAGCCGATGTGATCGTATGCGACGGGTTCATCGGTAACGTGGCACTCAAGGTGAGCGAGGGCCTGGTCGAGATGATCAAAAGCATGCTGCAGGAATCGCTCGAGGCCACGATCACGCGCAAGATCGGCTACGTCCTGTCCAAAGCGGCCTTCACCGATTTCAAGCGCCGCGTGGACTACGCGGAATACGGCGGCGCGCCGCTCCTGGGGGTCAAGGGCGTTTGCATCATCTGCCACGGCCGCTCCAACGCCAACGCCATCAAGAACGCGATCCGGGTGGCGGCGGAATTCTCGGGCGGCAAGATCAATCAGCGTATCGAGAGTGAATTCAAGCGCTGGACGGCTGCGAACCTGGTGACTTAAGTCTGCATTCTTCGTCCACATTGTTGTATCCAATGAATAAGATGAAAACCGCGCGTTTTCTCAGGGCGTCACCAGCAGCCCGGGTGCCGCTTGTGATCCTGGCGGTGTTTCTGGTCAGTGGTCCGGTTCATGCCGAGAAACTCGACCCCGCCAAATGGTCACTCGATCTCGAGCCCTCTGCGACAGCTCCCGGCTCCAAAGTACTCGCGCGTCTGGCGGCGAAAATCGAGCCGGGATGGCATCTCTACTCACTCACGACGCCTGCCGGCGGACCCACCCCGACTACCATTCGAATCGTGGACAACGCTGCGGTGGAGCGGTTTCGCGTTTTCGAGCCCAAGCCGAAAAGCGCCTTCGATCCGACTTTCAAACTGGAGACCGAAACGTACGAAGGCGAGCCGGCGTTTTTGATCGAAATCGAGACGAAAAAAGACGCGGCGGCGGGCGCTGCCGAAGTGGTGGCGGCGGTCCGCTACCAGATGTGCACTGAGAAGATATGTCTGCCTCCGGTGACGAGGCGCGCCGCTGCGACCCTCGGGGTCGATGCGAGCGCCAAGGCGGAGGCTATTGTAATTCCGGCGGGGTATATTGAAGCCAAGCCGGGCGCCCCCGCGGCGAGCGCGCAAAAACCGGCATCGAGCGTGGCCACCAGCGATTCGCAAGGCCTCGCGTTCTTTCTGCTCACCGCATTCGGATTCGGACTGGCCGCCATTTTCACTCCGTGCGTCTTCCCCATGATTCCGATCACAATGTCGTACTTCCTGAACCGTCCGTCGGGCTCACGCGCGGAGAGTGTGGTCCAGGCGGCGATTTTCTGCATCGGTATCATCGTGCTGTTTTCGGGGCTGGGCCTGCTGGCGACGGCAGTGCTGGGACCGTTCGGGATCGTGCAAATCGGCTCGAACATTTGGGTTAACGGCTTCATAGCGGCTATTTTTCTGGCTTTCGGCCTGAGCCTGCTGGGCGCGTTCGAGGTCACGATTCCCTCGACGCTGCTGACGCGCCTTGATCGTGTTTCACAGCAGGGCGGTACGACGGGAACGCTGGTCATGGGCCTGACGTTTTCGCTGGCGTCATTTGCTTGCGTGGGACCGTTCATGGGTACGCTGCTGGCGGCGTCGGTCCAGGGCGGCGGAATGCGGCCGCTTTTGGGCATGCTGACATTCGCCACAGGGCTGGCGCTGCCGTTTTTCCTACTCGCTCTTTTTCCCTCATTCTTGAAGAAAATGCCCAAAAGCGGTGGCTGGCTTGCTCGCGTGAAAGTGGTAATGGGTTTTATCATTCTCGCCGTCATGTTCAAGTATCTTTCGAGCATCGACCAGGTACTGCAGTGGAATTTTCTGACGCGCGAGCGCTTCCTGGCTCTGTGGATCGTGCTTTTTGCCATGGCCGGGCTCTATCTGCTGGGTTACGTTCGGCTCGAGGGCGTGTCGAAAGACGAGCCGATAGGGCTCTGGCGGCTCATGATCGGCATTGCACTTGTGGCGTTTGCAATCAGCCTGGTTCCCGGAATGTTCGGCGCTAAGCTAGGCGAGTTGGACGCTTACGTGCCGGTTTCGAACTCCGCGGGACTTAACACCGCCGGAGGCGAACCCGCACTTGTCTGGATGAAGAACCAATTCCCGCAGGCCATCGAGAAAGCGCGCCGGGAAGGCAAACTGGTTTTGGTTAACTTTACCGGTTATGCATGCACCAATTGCCACTGGATGAAGGCCAATATGTTCACGCGGCCCGAAATTCGATACGCCATGCAGGGATTTGTGCTAGTGGATCTTTACACGGACGGAACCGACGACCCTTCGCGCGTTAACCAGGAGTTCGAAGAAAAAAACTTTGGAACCATCGCGATCCCGTATTACGCCATCTTTGACGGTGACGGCAAAGTGCTGGCAACGTTTCCCAGTTTGACCAGGAATCCTCAGGAGTTTCTGGCGTTTCTCAATGCGCGGGCCGCTGTGAAGACCGGGCACGCCCCCGTCCGCACGGCCGGCTGAGCCCGAAGAAACCAACGCCTGAGTCCCGAGAAACGCCTGTCTTTTTGCATGTAACATTCGGCAGTTCGTGGCACAATCTCACTTAGTAGTCTTTTGGCTTCACACAGACGGAATCAGGGCAATTTAAATGAGTCGAGCAGATTGGAACGAGAACGTGGCGCCCGTTCTGATCGAAAACGCTCCGCTCTGCCAGTGGGGATTCACCAGGTCACGCCGCTTTCTATACATCAGCGGTATGACGGACATATTCGGCCGCCAACCTGAAGAATTACTCCATCAGCATGTCTCGACGATCGATGATGCCGGCAAAAGCTGGGCGGCCCGGCTCGATCGGATTTTCTCCGGAGCCTCCACTTCAGATACAGTGAGCTCGGCCGCGGACCTCGGCCGGGTGATCCTTCACGTGCCCATACGCGCGCGCGATGGCAGTGTGGCCTACGCGGCTGGATTTTCGTTCTCCGCCGGTCGTCCGGCGCCGGACGTTCGAGAACTGGAACTCGCGGCAATTGCGATTTTGCAAGTATTGCGCACAGAACGAGCGCGGACCGAGCGTTTTCTTCATGACGTCGTGGCTCAGTGTCTGAGCAGCACGGGGCTGCAGCTCGAGCTACTGCGGCTGGAGATCGAAGAACACGAAAGGCAGACCCCCTCACGCAGCGCGGAGATCCAGCATGCGCTGACGGATGCGCTGAGGCGCGTCAGGATGTTCAGCGCCGGAGAAGACGCCTAGAGCGCGTTAAGATTCGCCCTTTCGAAAATCCATAATGCGGAAGCTGGGTGTGAACCATCTTGCGCGGCGCATGCAAGCCGGGCGCGAAGCACACATCACGCGCTGGACGCGCTACGTGGCCATCCGCCATACTTGGAACTTCATCATCCAGCCATATGCAAAGTCCATGGGGCGAAATCGAAATAGCTGACGCGCACGTTCATTTCTTCTCGCACGTTTTTTTCTCCGCGCTCGCGGCGCAAGCGGCATCGCAGGCGCCAGCCCGGCAGAGCGTGGAGACCGTGGAAGGGATTGCCGCCGCACTCGGTTGGCAGGTTCCGCCGGAAGCACCCGAGGAGCTAGCTTCGATGTGGGTCAAGGAACTGGATCGTCACGGCGTACGGCGCGCGGCGATGATCGCAAGCATTCCTGGGGATGAGCAATCTGTAGCAGCTGCTGCTCGCGCCTATCCCGATCGTTTCTACGGCTACTTCATGGTGAACCCGGTGGCTCCGGACGCGGCAGAACGAGTGCGCACCGCCCTAGCCGGCGGACATCTTCACGGCATCTGCCTGTTTCCCGCGATGCACCGGTTTTCCATCCAGGACGAGCGAGCCCGCGGAGTGCTGGAGATCGCGGCCTCGCACCCGGGAACGCTGGTATTTGTCCATTGTGGCGTGCTCACGGTGGGCATGCGCGCCAAATTGGGCCTGCCCTCCCTTTTCGACATGCGGTTCTCCAATCCGATCGATCTCCACGCGGTGGCCCTGGCCTTCCCCAAGTTGCGCTTCGTAATTCCCCATTTCGGCGCCGGCTATTTCCGCGAGGCTTTGATGATTTGCGACCTATGCCCAAATGTCTATCTCGATACGTCGAGCAGCAATAGCTGGATGCGCTATCAACCCGAGATGCTGGATCTGTCGCAGGCATTCCGGCGAGCATTGGATGTCGCGGGGGCCGAAAGGCTGCTGTTCGGCTCGGATTCCTCGATCTTTCCGCGCGGCTGGCACAGCGCTATCTTCCAAGCGCAGGCACAAGCATTGCAGCAGATTGGAATTTCCAGCGCGGATGCCTCATGTATTTTCGGGCGGAACCTGCGGGCGCTTTTGAGCAGTGAATGATACTTTCTTGCAAGCCGGCCACAAAAGTTGAGAGATCTGTAAGGAACCATACACTCTGCATTTAAGGCGAGCTTACTAGTTTCAGACCAGGCCTCCCCGGCGATCGATCACGTTCAAGAAAATATTTCGATGAGAGTCATTCTAAGGTGGACTTGTCCTCAGGAACATCCGGGGGCCGATGTGCGCCTCGCGAGGTTCAAGCGCGTGCTGCGTGCTGCGCAACGGACCCAGGCGTATCAACCCCATTTGCGAATTGCCGGACTGGCTACGCTTGAGGCCATCGACCGGGTGTGTTCGGTGGAAAGGACGCTCGAGCGGCTCCCAGCGATCGATCTGGCGGAATTTCGGGGTTCACCGGCGGCGTTTGAAAGCTCGGCAAGCGTGCGCTCTACGCCGCAGGCGTTCCGGTCGCCCCTAGAACACATACCTAAGACCGCTGTTCTGATGCGGGGCTTTCAACAGACTTCAGCAGTGAAAATGGTTTCGCGGAACTTGATGCAAGGCTTGAAGAGCCTTGAGGCTACCGCATTGGCTGCCCCAGTGTCCGTTCTGCGAGAAATGGCCGCAGCCATCGAACTCGGCCAGCAGGAGGTGCACGCACTGAAGCACTTCATTGTCTCGTTCACGGGTGGCAATGAAGGTGAGCTACGCGAAGAGGATCGCGAACAATTTTGGCGTGTTTTCCAGGTGCCTGTGTTCGAGCAGCGCGTAGGATTCGATGGACGCGTCGTGGCCTATGAATGCGACGCACACGATGGGTTGCACGTGATGCCGGAGAGCGCAGCGTTCGAGGAGACGGCTGAAACTGAGCTGCTCATGACGTCGCTCACGGATTTGCGGTATCCAACTTTACGAGTGGGGACGCGCATGGCCCATTCGATTGAGTCCGAATGCTGCGGTTGCGGTAACGCGGCCCCCAGATTAATCGCCGCGAGACCACACTTGATGCCGCCCACCGCCGCCGCGGTCGTCTGAAAGGTGGCCTTGGCACACGGACTGCCTACCCAGCTGCAGAGGCGCGCGACGGCGTTTCACTGAGCTTCGCCCTGCGTATGCCCCGCGTCACAATATCCACCACAAGCGCCGCGCGGTACTCCTGCAGCCGCGCAATCTGAAGCCTGATGGTTCGCACGAGTGCATCGATCACACGCGTCCGGCAATCGAGATACTCGACCATAGTGCGCTGTTCCTCAACCGGTGGCAGCGGAATCGCGAAATTGCTATAACGATCTGCGCTCAGGTTGGCGATAGTCGCCTGTACCGTGCCGATCCGGACCTGATGCTGGAACGCGCGGCTTTGCGTGTAGTAGTACAGGTAATCGGGCAGAATCTGGCGACCGTCGGGGCGCAGGCGAACCAGATAGCTGGCAAAGCATGCGCGGCCCCACTCTTCCCGGTAACGAAGCGTTTGCCCGACGTTGGCGCCGCTCCGCACGAACAACACGTCACCATCCTGCAAAATGTATGGTGCCGCCAGGGGCTCCGTCAACGACTGAAACGTATCCTCACGCAGTGCGCCATCAATGGTGAGATCGGTTATCCGAATATAGCGCGGGCAATTGCGGTCCGCGCCGTTCGCCGGCTCGCCGGTTCCGTAAAGGAACGCGCCCGAGCGAATGAATTTCAGGCGCGTGACGCGCCAATGGGCTGGAACTGCTCCAAGCCACGCCGGGCATGCCGGCTTCCGCGGCACGCGGTGTTCGAGGCCCGCACTGGTGACCTGGGTGACCAGCGTGTCCCGCTTTTCGAGAATCAGTTCAAGCAGGCGTTGCTTATTTCGCACAAGGCGATCCACTACGGCAGTTTTGGCGTCCAGATGATCAGCAATCCGGCTCTGTTCCTCCTGATCGGGGACGCGGACAATTTCAGAAAGGTAACTCCGGCTGTCCAGGTTTTGAATACCCGTGCTCTGGTTGATGGACCGGCAATTTACACGCAATGAGTACAGTGCCGCGTGTAGATAGCATAGAAAGCGGCCGTCGAATCCCAGCGCGACCGGCATGCGGGCCACAAAATTTGAGCAAAGGGCCGGAGAATCGCTTTCGTACAGCACCACGGCGCCGACGGGCTGCCCGTCTCCTCCGCCCGATTTTTCGAGCAGCAGATCGCCGCGAAGGAGCATCCGGCCGCGCCGATACGACGGCGGCACGCTGCGCCAAGTCGGGTTGCTCAGGTCCACGCGCTGGCGTACGCGGTCGAAATCGGCGACGCGCACGCAAATCACGTCGCCGGCACCGCCGTCCGGTTCGCCGCCCCACGTGCCGTTCTGACAGCCAGTAACGGTGTGCTTGAGCCGCACTGTTCGCCAATGCGGGGGCGCGTGGAAAAAGAGCGGGTTCATGCGGAGCCGAGCTCCGCTAGGAGGGCCTGCGCCTCCTGTTCCTGGTCACGGATTTCCCGATCGATCTCGCCCAACGAGCGCACTGGCTCCGGTTGGTAAAAGAATCGCGCAAACGGGATTGCATAGCCAATGCGGGCTTCGGTGGGCGCCAACCAGGCGTCCGGGGCATTGGGTAGTACTTCTCGTTCGAACCATCCTTGCACATCCTGATTGAGTGGGACATCATCATGGTCGCGAAGCTCGGAATCGGGCTGCGGGCGGCCCTTGGCATCGTAGTAGGGCGAGGCGCCATCGTCGGGACCGGAAAGCGCTTCTCGAATCTTCTTGGCTAGTGTCCGGCCAAGTTTTACGCCGGCGCGCTCGCACGCCGCCCGCAGCACAGCGTCGAATGGTGCCTGCTCGCGGTATACGATGTTAGGATCCATACCTGCCATCACGTTGCGAACCTCCGGCGCGAACTTGCCCTGAACAGGAAGCAAGCGCTCGGGCGACGCTTGAAAGTTCAAGCGCAACGGTCGCTCGATGGTGATCCGCCGGTATCCAAAGTCTTCGTTGTGCAGAATTTTCGAGCAAGGGCCGTCACGAAACTCGCGATGAATGCCAGATATCGCAGCGATCTGACCTGTCGAAATCTGATTGCGTTTAGCGCCGAGCGAGCGCGGCAACCTCTCCGCAAAATCCACCGCATGTATCAACTGCACCTTACCCTGGCGCGGCGGCGCCTTGCGGTTGGTGAGCACCCATATGTACGTGGCAAGACCGGTGTTGTAGAAGAGCTGATCAGGCAGCGCGACAACGGCCTCCAGCCAATCATTCTCGAAGATCCACCGGCGAATTTCGCTCTCACCCGACCCGGCATCACCCGCGAAAAGCGGAGAGCCGTTGAAAACCAGCGCCATTCGCGTGCCTTCCGGTTTCATTTTGGAAAGCATGTGCTGGAGAAATAGAAACGAGCCGTCGCTGACGCGCGGGAGTCCCGCGCCGAACCGGCCGGCGAAGCCCTGCCGCTCGTGTTCATGGCGAATCTGCCGCTCGGCTTTTTTCCAGTCGACTCCGAATGGCGGATTCGAAAGCATGTAATCAAAATGCTGTCCGGCGAAGCCGTCATCGAGGAAACTGTTGCCGAGAACGATGTTGCCGGCATCGTGTCCCCGCAGCAGTACGTCGGCTTTGCAGACAGCAAACGATTCTGGATTTAGTTCCTGACCGCAAACTCTCAGCCGGGAATCCGCATGCTCCGCCCGCAGGTACTCTTCGGCCGCGGCCAGCATGCCGCCGGTACCGCAGGCCGGATCGTACAACGACTTCCCGTCACCCGAATCGTTGCCCAACACCAGCCGCACCATGAGCTGTATCACCTCGCGGGGCGTGAAGTGTTCGCCGGCGGTTTCACCGGACTGCTCCGCGAATTTTCGGATGAGCTCTTCGAAAATGTAGCCCATCTCATGAGTTGATACGGATTCCGGTTGCAGATCGATTTCACTGAATCGTTCGAGCAGCAGCGATAACAGACCGGCGCGACGCAACCTGGGTATCTGGTCGGCAAAACGGAAACAATCGAAAATGTTGCGAGTGTCCGGCGAGAATCCAGCCAGATAGCGCGCGATCTTGTCGGGACTGCGCGCCAGATCCGCAAAACCAATCCCACTCGCATTCGGTTGCCCGCTTAGCCGGCTCAGTACAGTGAACGGCAGAATCACGCTGCCGTATTCCGATTGCTTGTAGTCGCCGCGCAGCAAATCGGCGAGACTCCAGATGAAGCTGACCTTATCCTGAAAGCGGGTCACGGAACTGTTCTATAAGATCGCGGGAACGGGCGCAAGTCACGGGCGGCGAAGCGGCTATTGTGCGCCCACTTTGCTGAGAATCCGGTCCTTGATCCAGTGCTGGTCCCACCATTCGATGGGGTTGACCTGCACGCCATCCACCTGCATGCTGAAGTGCAGATGATCGCCGCCGGCCAAGCCGGTGGAGCCGCTGCGGCCGAGCGATTGCCCCTTCTTCACGATGTCGCCGGCCTTCACCGCAAACTCACTCAGGTGGCCGTAAATGGATTGCAGGCCGTAGCCGTGGTCGACGACGACACAGTTCCCGTATATGCCGAGGTTTTCCGCCCACACGACGCGGCCGTCGTTGGCAGCGGGCACAGGCACGTGCTGCGTGACCGCGAGATCGAATCCCAGATGCACCTGTTCATCCACCTTCTTGCCTTTGTAGATGTAGCTGCGCTTGTCGGCGAATGCTGATTCGACAGTGGCATTGGTGAGCGGAAGGAACGGCCCGGACCAGAGAAAGTGATCCGCCGTCTTGACACGCAGATCGGCGAGCGTTTGATTATTCTGGCGGCGCATTTCGCCGTTGATCTTCAGGAAGCGTGCCAGCAGGTCGCCGGATCCGCCGGGGGCGATCTGGTTGACGACCCTGTCGAGAAATGCATCGTCGATTGGTAAATCGCGCGAGCGAAATTTCTTTGGAAATACTTTGAACCAAAAGTGGGCGGTGGCTTCGGCGCCCGCTGGATTACGCGCGTACGCGATGGGCACGACATCGGCCGTCAGATCCCAGGGAAATGCGAACAGCGAGAAGCGTTGGCCCGGCTGCGCAGGGTGAGGAAAGCTGTGGAATGAATACTTGCCCGCATGGACACCGGAATCCGTGACGTACCCCGAAGGCGTAAACACCACCAGCTCGCAACCACCCTGATTGATGTAATGCTGCGCGCCGTCGGCCGAGATGCGCGGCGGTTGGGTGACGATCTGAACGTCGGTTTCGATGGAATCGGTGCGCCCGCGAAGATCGTTGGACTGCGCTTCAATAATGAGCCGGGCCTTTCCTTCGGCGAGAGCGGGTGTCTGCTGCTTTCCCACCTGGAACTTTCGCACCTTTGGCGGCGCGTGCCGGCGCCAGAACAGTAAACGGTGGGGCGCTTCTTGCGCGTTGAAAACCGTGTATCGTGACCCGTTCTGCTCGATGACGGCGGTGACGCGGCGTACGCCGTGCGGATTTTCGATCTGCACTTGCACCGGCGTCTCGCCGCCAATCGTCGTCACCGGCGGATCAAGCTTGAGCGCCGTGCCGGTCGAAAGCAACAACAGCGCCACTGGCACAGCAATCACCAGCAGAATGATGATAACGAGCAGTATTTTCACTTTTTAGTCCAGATATCAATCCAATCGATGAAATTCTTGTACCAGAACAAGCTGTTCTGCGGCTTCAAAACCCAGTGACCCTCGTCGGGAAACACGATGAGTCGCGACGGGACTTTCTGCATCTGCAGACCGGTGAAGAGTTGCAGGCCTTGTCCGTAAGGCACGCGGAAATCCAACTCACCGTGGAATACCAATGTCGGCGTGTGGAATTCCTTCACGAAGAGGCTGGGGGACCAGCGCTGGTACATTTCGGGATTGTCCCACGGCATGCCGCCAAATTCCCAGATGGGAAACCATAGCTCTTCGGTCTCACTGGCTTCGCTGCGCAGATCGAAAACTCCTGCATGTGAGATGAGTGCCTTGAAGCGCTGCGTGTGGCCGAGAATCCAATCGACCATATAGCCGCCGTATGAGCCACCCGCCGCCGCCATCCGGTTGCCATCCACGTAGGGTAACTTGGACACGTAGTCGGTCGCGGCCATGATGTCGTCGTAAGCCCTGCCACCCCAGTCGCCATTGATGTCATCAATGAATTTCTGGCCGTAGCCGGTGGAGCCGCGCGGATTGGGCATGGCCACAACATAGCCGGCCGCCGCGAAAACCTGCGCATTCCAGCGGTAGCTCCACTCTTCACCCCAGTGGCCTTGCGGTCCGCCGTGAATCAGCATGAGAGCGGGATATTTCCGGTTCGGCTGGAAATCGGGCGGCTTCAAAATGAAGCCTTGGACGCGAGCACTCTCGGCGCCATCCACCCAGAATT
>DATLVQ010000079.1:0-6318 GCA_035577325.1 Bryobacteraceae bacterium
AGGACTCGGCCCCCGCGACATTCTTTTCCTCGATTTTCAGAACGGCATCCTGTACTAGCAAGTCCGGGATGCGGGCCGCGCTCAGTCCCGCGTCAATTCCTTTCCGCAGTTCATCGTTGCGGCCCAGGGCAATCAGCGCCCAATTGCGCTGAACCATGAACGGGAGCGTTTGTTTTTGGTCGTCAAATGCGAGGCCAAGTGTTTCCAGCGCCGCACCGGGCGACTTGGAGGCGATCAGAAGGCGTGCAAGCTCGAGCCGGACGGGAAGGAGCCCGCGATCGAGCCGGAGTGCTTCCGAGAGTTCCTGGGACGCGCTCAGCAGTTCGCCGCGAGCCTCATGCAGGGCGGCTAGGGCCACGTGCGCCTGCGGCATATCGGGACGGAAGCGAAGTGCCTGGCCAAGATCATTCTGCGCTTCTTCGTATTTGCCAGCTCGGGTGAACAGGGCCGCAAGCTGGACCAGCGCGTCCACGTCTTTATGGTTTTTCTCCAAGGACTCAGTGAGCAGTTTTTCCGCATCTGCTCTCCTTCCGAGCTGAAGATACGCAGTGATCAGGCGCGTACGCGCGTCACGATCTGAAGGGTCCTGAGCCGCAAGACGCTCCAATTCGTGCAGGGCCGCGTCACGTTGACCCAACTCCATCAGAAATAGCGCATGCAGTGGTTTGTAGGCTTTTTCCGGCAACGCGGAAAGCCGTTTAAATGTCTCCTCGGCCTCGGAATTCCGGTGTTGCTGAAATTGAAGCATACCGAGGTCCTTCAAAGCAGGACCGTAGTTTGCATTGATTTGCAGAGCACGGCGAAACTGCTGCTCGGCCTGGCCGAACTTCCGGGTTACGAGGTAGAACCGGCCGAGAGCCAGCGTCGCCTCAGGCGACCGGGGCGCTTTAGCCACGCAGTTCTTCAACAGCTCTTCAGCCCCTGTTGTATCTCCCTTGCTCAACTTGATCCGCATGAGCAATACCGAGGAATTCAAATCGGCGGGAAACTTGCTCAGCGCCTGTTGTAAATGCCCGATGGCATTTTCCTCCTTTCCCAGCCGCAGTTCCGAGAAGGCTAGCAGATTCAGCGCCTCTGCCGAGGCCGGCTCGGCCCCCACAACGTTTCTCACGCGTTGTTCAGCATCCTCACGCATTGCCTTTTTGCCACTGAACATCATGAGTGCGGCCAGTTTCAACTGCGCTTCGGTGTGCTTAGGGTTCAGCTCCGTGGCCTTCTTGAAGGAAATGTACGCTGATAGAGGATCATTGTTCGCGGCATATGCCAGTCCAAGTTGATAGTAAGCCTCGGCATCGGAAGGGGCGATGCGCGCTGCGTTCCTGAACTCAATAATGGCCCTTGCGTAATCTTTCTTTGCATACTGCTGTTTGCCTAAGTCTAGGAACCTGGCTTCTTTCTGCTGGGTAGAAAGGAAGCATCCGCAAAGCCCTACAGTCAGCAGCGCGGCCGACAACACGGGACGCCATGATTTCAAAGCTAAAGTCATAAACTCTCCGGTCTTAATTTTCCGTTAAATTGCGTGCTCAACCAGAACTTCGATGGGCGCCGCATTCCTCTTTATCGGCCGCCATGTCCTGTGAACACGATGCGAATGGTCTTTAGGACGACCACGCAATCGAAAAAAACCGACATGTTCTTCAGATAGAACAGGTCGTACTCCAGCTTGCGGTAAGCGTCCTCCACCGTGGCTCCATACGGATAGAGCACTTGCGCCCATCCGGTCACGCCGGGCCGTACCGAATGGCGCTCGTCGTAGTATGAGATATCCTTGCGCAGCTGCTCGACAAACACGGGACGCTCCGGCCGCGGGCCCACGAAACTCATTTCGCCGCGAATCACGTTGAGAAACTGCGGCAGTTCATCCAGTCGGAATTTCCGGAGAAATCTGCCAACCCGCGTCGCCCGTGGGTCATCCTTGGTCGCCCACTGAGCGCCGTTGGACTCTTCGGCATCCACCCGCATGGATCGGAATTTCAGCACCCGGAATGTCTTTCCGCCCAGCCCCACACGCTCCTGACGGAAAATTGCCGGACCTTTCGAATCCAGTTTCACGGCGATCGCCACCAGCACCATTACGGGCAAAGATATCGCCAGCCCTAAAATCCCGAAGCTGAGATCCAATGCGCGCTTAACCGCCAGGTTGAGGCGCGAGCGGTGAAATCCGTCGGAGAACACGAACCAGCTTGGGTGGATGCTCTCCAGCCAGATCCGGCCCGTGAGCGACGACATGGTCGTGTGTGCATCTTCCACCCGTACTCCCTGCACGCGGAGCCGGACCAGTTCACGGACCGGCATCCTGCCACGCCGGTCCTCCATGGCCACCACTATGCGCGCGATGCGATGCTCCGGCGCCAATTTTTCCAGATCCTCTGCGGCGCCGATCACCGGATAACCGAACAGCATTTTCGCCGGCCCCGAGTCTCCCGGCTTGGCCTCGACGAAGCCGACAAGGCTGACGTTCAGATCGTCGCGCGCATTCAATTCGCGGGCCACGTTGAGTGCCAGCTCCTGCGTGCCCAAAATGAGAATGTTCTGCTTGGGGGCGGCGATCTTCCACGCGCGATCGAGCACCACCCGGTTGACCGTAACAAATGCCGCTACCAGAAACACGCTGATCAGGAAAGTGCCGCGGCCGATCAGCAGCCCGGGAAAAACGTAATACAACGCCCCCAGGATCAGGCACGCGCTGCCCAGCGATTGTCCCAGGCAAATAAACTGTTCACTGCGCCCCCGGAGTACGTTCAGGTTGTACAAATCGCTGTAATAGAAGCAGAGTTGAACGATCGCGATGATCACGAAGCCCTGCAGCGCAATGTCCGGGAAGCGAATCAGAGCCTCCATCTCATCCGGGCTGTTCCAGAAACGCAGCCGAACGCCGCAGAGGATCGCCAGGGCGATCAGTGCGCCCTCGGTGGCCATCAGGAGCACGCTCTTCGGCGATACGTACTGGTTAAAGATTCGAATCATTGCGAGCCTGAATTAATCCGTCTCAGCGCCTTTCCCGGCCCTGCGGTGAGAACATCATCGATAACCTCACGGCATGCTGCGCGGAATTATACAAAGACAGCGGTGCTGATGCATCGGTGTAAGACCCGTACATATAGGCGGTCTCGATCACCAGATGGCCTCCCAACTGCCGGGTCAATCCAAAAGACGCGCGCCAACCCTGAATCTTGGCAAACGCAGCGCGGCTGAAGTCCTGCCGCATGTAGCTGCTGTTTAGGCCCCACTTGTGGCCGGGCTGCCACCAGTTCCAGGCCGCGCTGATCGAAGTCATCTGCGCCGCGCCCGCCCCATATGTTTGACCTAGGGTGCGGTCATATTCCGCCAAAAATCCGTGAGCCGAGGTCTTATAGCCCAGGTTCCCGCCGAAGACCGGTGAGGTGCTGGCGCTGCTCGCGTAATGCGTGCGGATGTTGGTCACGAACCCGCCGCCGCCGTGGACCTGCGCGAACCACCGGCGCCCGAAGGTGCGGCCGATGAATCCGTTGGCGGCCGTCGTATAGGAGTCTTGAATCGTCGAAAATCCACGGCTGCTCGACGCCTCCACTCCCACATGCGTTTTTGGCGACAGCGCATACGAGACGCCCATGCCGGCTGTGGCCCCGATGGCGCGGGGAATCAGGTAGGCATACTGCGGAACGTCCTGCTGATGTGTGTCGTGCACATGTTGCATCAGGCTCGCGCTCGCCGAGAAATTGATCGACAGTCTCGTGGAATGTGCATAGCCGAGCGATGCCGAGGCCGACGATGCGAACACCCGGTTCCCGAAAATCGCAGTGCGCGCCGGCGATTCGATAAGGGGAGCGCCCGTGAGCAGGGAAGCCAGCTGATCGTTGGTGAACTGTCCGGCCAAAACGGCGGACGACAAATCGTCGAAAGTGGCCGGAACCGCCACTACTTCACTTAACACCATCGGGCTGAACAACAACTGGTTGTATGTACTGAGAGCCGAAGAAGCCGAAAAGCCCACGTTCCACTTCGGACTCAGGCGTCGGGTCGCGTTGATACCAAGAAAATGGCTGAGAGCATTCAGCCCGGAGTAACGAACCTGGGCGATGTAGCTCGCTGTGTATTGGATCGAGGCGCTGGCCCGTTCGCTGTGCCCCGACCAACCTGCGCTCGCGGAACCTCCCATCATCTCGTCACCCTTCACATCCGTGCCGTTAGGCAGATAGAGTCCACCCTGCGGGCTCACCACCGACTCCCAACCGGCAAAACCCGTGACGTTGTACAGTTGCAGTCCACGCGAACCCCCTGCCGGATTGAAACCCGACAGCAGAGGGGATTGCACCCCTTGCGCTTTTAACCTTTCAGGTGCCGTTATACAAAGGAACAAAACGGCGGCCGACAGGAACACCGAGCCCGCTCTGCGGCGTGTTGGGTTCCATCCCCTAATTATCTGCCTCATAGTTCTCGCTCTCCCTCTGGTTCGGTCCGGAGATTGCAACTTTTCATCTTATACAGCAGCGACCGGTAGCTAATCTGCAGCGTCTGAGCGGCACGCCGCCGGTTCCAGCGATGTCGGTCCAGTGTTCGCAGAATGATTTCAGACTCCAGCCGCTGCGAGGCGCCCCTGACCTGCTCCTTCAACGAGCGCTGGTCCGGGCTCACGGAAAATGTCAGAGAGGTTCGATGGGAACGGCTCTTCAGTTCCTCGATGATCTCTCCGGCATCGCAGGTGACAACGTACATCCGTGCAATATTCTGCAGCTCCCGAAGATTGCCGGGCCAATCGTATGTCATCAATGCCCGCAACAATCCGCTCGCCACTGGCGGCGGAGCCGCGCTGCCATTCAGAGCGTTCCCTACCATTTGGGCGAAAAGCTCTGGTATATCTTCCCGCCGGTTGCGTAACGGGGGTAGGTAGATCCGATACACCGACAGCCTGTGGTACAAAGCCGGATTCAACTCGCCCCGGCTAACCATGGCGTCGAGCGATACGGTGGCGCTCGACAACACCCGGGCCGCCCCTGACGTTTCCTCTGTACCTTCGCGGGAATCCGGTGTCTGCTCCAGGGCGACCAGCAACTGATCCTGCTCAGCGGGGGAGAGCATGTGAACATTCTTCACAAACACTGTGTGGCCGGCGTTGCGGTAGACATCGAGCGAATCCGCCGCCCAGTTGCCCTCCGGCGCAAGCGGATACCTTAAGATCCCCGATTTCCGGCATACTATCCTCGTAAGCCGGGTGTTGGCCCCGCTCAGATCGTGAATCAACTCGGCTAATGCCTCTTTTCCCGTCCCACAGGCGCCTTCAATCAAGACCGGCCATCTTGAGCGCGCGATAAACGAGATCCTGCGCTCCAGATCCTTCATCCGTTCATGATTGCCAAAGACAAAACGCATTCAGGTTTCATAAGTTGGGCAATTTGCTCGCCAAAGCTGGCCTGTGCTATCAATCAATGCAGTTCCATGTCGCCTGCTCGCCAACCGGACCAATTTTTTGCACATTATGCGAATGTTTTTCGTCCATTCACTCCAACGGGTAAGGGCCATGTTTTCATGACCCAAAGGATTGAAAGGCCTGCCGATCCGCCAAACAGCTTTGGCGATGGAAGTGCACACATGAGGTATACGCCACATGGCCACAAGCGCCGCGTTGTCTTTGCAAAGAGCTCGAGGGTGGATCTCGAGTCGGAACCTGAGCACTTTTCCTTGGATCCAGGCGTTGATCCTGGTCGTCCTCGTTATGAGTCTCTACGGTCAGGTCCTAGCCGACCTGGCCAATGACTGGTGGACGGATCCCAGCCTGTCCCAAGGACTCCTGATCCCGCCGCTGGCTTTGTACATCGCCTGGACTCGACGGAGCCTGATTTTTGCAGATTCGGCTACTCCCGACACCCGCGGCCTTTGGCTTGTGGCTTGCTCCTGTGTTTTGTACGTCTTGGGCAAGCTCGGAGCTGAATTCTTTCTTCCTCGGATTTCATTCGTGCTTTTGCTGGCCGGTCTGGCCTGGACTTTTTGGGGATACGCCCGCCTCCGTAACCTTGCGTTTCCCCTAGTCCTGCTGGCAACTATGGTTCCCTTGCCTGTGATCTTGTATAACGCCCTTGCGGCGCCATTGCAGTTGTTTGCTTCCGATGTGGCCACTAATCTCGCCCAAATGATGGGCGTGGCGGTATACCGGGACGGAAACATCATCAAACTGGCGCATCTCTCCCTGGGAGTGGAAGAAGCTTGCAGCGGACTGAACTCTCTTTCGGCCTTAATGGTCGCCAGTCTGCTGCTGGGATTCCTAGCCTGCCAGCGGGTCAGGAATCCCAGCAGCAGACTGGCGACCATTAAGGCCGAAAGAGAGTTCAGTCCGCTGCAAGC
>DATLVQ010000080.1:0-4537 GCA_035577325.1 Bryobacteraceae bacterium
GGCCACACTTTCATTTAGTTGACTACCCTTTACCGGTGCCGGATGCCGTGCCCATGCTCCATGACAATTCCGGGCACCGAGAGCGAGTATCTAGCTGTTTTGCATTACCCTGCTGTCGGCGTCCCGTCAATTGTGTTAGCAGGGGACATCTCTTCCGCCACCGAGGCTGGAGGCAGCCGCCGACCGGCCTCCTGTGCTTCGGAAAACAACTGCATCAACCGCACCAAGACTTCGCGGACCGGCGCTATGGATTCGAGTCCACTCTGCTGGAGAAGTGCTTCCAGTTCACGGGCATTCTGGGCTATTTCTGGATATCCAATTTGACCGGCCGCGCCAACCCAGCGGTGCGCCGCCACCCGCACCTCTGAATAATCGGACCCATCATTGAGCGCATTAATGAATCGCTCGCTCTGTCGCATCCCTTCGGCGACAAAGGTCTGTTGGATGTCGCGGAGTGAAAACTCTAAGCGTGCTACTTTCGGAGCACTCGCAGGCGAGGCGTTGCTGTGTGTTCCGTGACTCGGGGCGATATATTGCCGAATGAGATTCGGAAACGTGCGTGTATCAATCGGCTTTGTGATGTAGCCATCGCACCCAGCGTCAAAGGCCTTCTGCTCGTCGCTCTTCATGGCAAAAGCGGTGAGCGCGAGCACGATGGTGTCGCGTGTACCAGGATCGGCTTTCAACCGCTTGATCAACTCCACTCCGTTCATCCCGGGCAACTGAATGTCCGTCAACACCAGACTTGGGCGAAATTGTTTGAGCACTTCCAAGGCTTCTTCTGCACTAGTCGCGGTCCGAACGTCAAATCCCGCGCGCTGCATGACGCATTGAACTACCTTCAGGTTAATTGGAGTGTCCTCCACGATGAGCACGGACTCGGTCGGCATAGGCTGCTCCTTGCGTGTATGGCTCGCCAGGCCAAGAACAGAAATAGTGGCATCCGGAGACAACATCAGAAACTGGGCGCCAGCTAATTATATTCATCTAAGCTTCCGCAGCACAACAAAGAACGTGCGTATCTGTCTGGACAGGGTAACTACTCTTCCCAATGACAACGAAGGGCTAATAACCTTTGAGAGTATGTCCTTGCTCTGCACGTCGCAGGGCGTCCCACAGGGTGTTGGGACTCGGCGTCGAGGCGAAACCATTGCATACCATCAAGTTATGATGAATGATAGCCACAGGTAACTAGAGTCTTTATACTAAGTTGAAGCATTGCTCAAAATGCTAACTCGACGTATTATCGCTGAATGAAGTAGCTGGAAGTATTGGCATCCCACTCTCCTTGGGCGACTGCTCAGGACAAACACCACGCGCCAACTGTCAATAAGCCTCACGCTGCTTCGGAGCCTGGATGTGTAGATCAGGCGTCTGCTCTTTATTACGAGACGTTTCAACGATTACTATGTCTGAGTCGCGTGTTCTTTTAGCTTTTGGCACTTGCGAGAAAGAGTGTGCACTCCCGCTCGAGGATATCCAAGAAATTGTGCTGATGGCCTGGCTTTCACGCCCGCCGAGTATGGCTTCGATACTAGAGGGGTTCCTGAATCTCCGGGGTGTGGCGATTCCAGTCGTTTCTGTACGTCGTATGTTCCAATGGAGAGACCGCGCGCCGGACCTGTATAGCCCCCTTATCATTCTTCGAGGCGCCGGTCACCCTCTGGCTTTGCTCGTCGACTATGTCGCTCAAGTTATCACGACCTCTGGGGACGCGTCATTGCGAATTCAAACAGAACACTCTTTCAATCAATGCGCAGTTGCCGACGTAGCGGTAGGAGGCCGAGTTATTCATCTTCTTTCTTGTGACCGCTTATTAACCGAGAAGGAACGACAATGCGTGCGTGAATTTCAAGCAGTAGAGCAACAGCGTTTACAGGATCTGGAGGCGCGACCGTCGTGACCCTTTCGTCGCCCTTCTGCGAATCATTGATTTTCGACCCGGCCTTTACCCGGCTTAAGGCGTACCTCATCGAGTCGACGGGGCTGGCCTACTATTGCGACAAGGATTCGGATTTAGCTGCCCGCATTAGGCGGCGATTGTCAAAGATTTGCCTGCGCGACTGTAACTCATATCTTGAACTCTTGAAAGACAGTGAAAAGGGAGACGTGGAGTTGGACGAGTTGATTGCGGAGCTGACCATCGGCGAGACGTATTTCTTTCGGTACCGTGAGCAATTCGAAGCCTTGCGGAACACGATCTTTCCAGATATTATCGCGCGGAATCGGGACAGCCGGCGTCTACGCATCTGGAGTGCCGGTTGTGCTACCGGAGCCGAAGCGTACTCTATCGCCATCTTGTTGAAGCGCGAACTATCGGCAAGCTTGGCCGGATGGGACGTGAGTATCACCGGTACCGACATCAACCGAGGTTTTTTGGGCCGAGCCCGAGAGGGAAAGTTTGACGAGTGGGCGTTTCGATCCACTCCGGACGAGGTCAGGCGGGCCTGTTTTCAGCGGGCCGGAGACTCTTGGTTCATCAGTTCCGAATACAAGGACGGAGTTGGATTCCAGTATCACAATCTCGTCAAGCATCCCTTTCCGTCCTTATTAAACAACCTGTGCTTCTTTGATTTGATCTTGTGCCGAAATGCCATGATCTACTTCAGCCGGGACAT
Organism: Bryobacteraceae bacterium; assembly: GCA_035577325.1. Classification (GTDB taxonomy): domain Bacteria; phylum Acidobacteriota; class Terriglobia; order Bryobacterales; family Bryobacteraceae; genus QHXW01. The sequence goes on from DATLVQ010000080.1 coordinate 2,619, forward strand.
TATGCGAGGGCTGATTACGCAATTTCATCAATGCCTGGTTGACGGCGGCTGGTTATTGGTGGGGCATGCGGAGCCGAATCCGGAACTATTCAAATCTTTTCAGACGATTATCATCCCTGGTACAACTTTGTACCGCAAGGCCCGTGAGCTAGAGTACCCGGTCGGCCTTTGCGAGATGGAATGTTATTCGCCCAGCATTGACTTGCAAGAGCTCGCGGTGGTTCCGAACAGCGCGACTGAGGCGCCGGCCGAGCAATTGGCGAAGGCGGATAACGCAACTTCCGCAGCGACACTTCAGCTTTCCGATGTTCGGCTCTTGGCCGATCAAGGGGATTGGAAAGCGGCGGCCCGCTGCTCCCTGAAGCTCCTGGAGACAGACGGGCTGAATCCGAAAGTGCATTTCTACTACTCTCTCGTGCTGGAACAGATGGGGCTTCATAGCGATGCGGAGCAATCGCTGCGACGCGCCATCTACCTAGACCGGGCCTTCGTGCTGGCTCACTATTACCTGGGGTTGATTCTGCAAAAGAGAGGCGATCGGCGCGGAGCCATACGATCGTTCGAGAACGTCCGTGCCATAGTCCGCACCATGGATCTTGGCCTAGTCTTTGCAGATGCAGATGAGATCACCGCAGCCGACTTAGTAAATTTGACGGAAACACACCTCGAGGTCCTGCAACGCTCATGAGCCTCCAAAGCAAAGGTTTCGACTGGAGCCAAGTAAGAAAGAAACTGCAACAGAGCCAGATGAGCGCCGACAGTGATCGGGGTCGTACGGAGACGATCTACCGTGAGCGAGCAGCCCGATTGGCATCGCAACGTGCCCTGCCGGGGGCTTCGCCGACGCTAGGAGCGCTCGTGTTTACCCTTGGGACGGAGCGCTACGCAGTAGACCTGCGCGATCTGGTCGAAGTCCTTCCCTTCGATTCATGCACACCCGTTCCCGGTGGACCCCAGGAGCTGATGGGCGTAATCAACTGGCGCGGTGCAATTCGGCCAGTGTTGAGCTTGGCCCTCGTGCTGGCACTTCCTCAAGTTGAAAATCCCGCTCATGGCTGGATGCTTCTGTTACGTAAGGGACACCGCGACGTTGGCTTCACGGTGGATCGGGTGGAAAACATCCGGATGCTCCGATCTGAAGGATTAGCCGTTCCCACGAAGAACAGTGCTCATCCGGCCGGACGTTACGTGAAAGCAATCACTGCGGAGACCGTCATGCTTTTGAATACTGACCACCTTTTATCACTGCCAGTTATCAAGGAGTGTCAATGACGAAGATGAAGATCGGGACACGAATTCTGCTGGGCTTCGGATTGGCCTTGCTGATCTCAAGTGTCGTCAGCGTGATCTCTTATCGAAGCACTGTCGAGTTGCTGGAGATCGCCGGCTGGGTGACTCACACCCACAGAGTATTGGAAAAGTTGGCTCAAGTGGGGACGACGGCGAGCGATGCCGAAACGGCGGGACGCGGCTACCTGATAACCGGTGAGGAAACCTATCTGGAGCCGTATCAACTCGCAATCGGCGCAGTGAATCGCCAGCTCGAAGACATCAAAGAGCTGACAGCGGACAACCGAAATCAGCAGAAGAGAGGCGCCACCTTGCGGGCTTTGATAGCAAGTAAGTTGGCCATTCTGAAGGAGACGATCGAGCTACGCAAGAGCAAGGGACTTACAGCCGCAGCGCAGTTCATGCTCAATGATCGCGGGAGAAAGTTAATGGATGATATCCGCCAGCTCATCTCCGAGATGCAGGATGAAGAGCACGAGTTACTATCGCAGCGAGACCAGCAGGCGAAAGCCAAGGCCAGCTACACGACTTCAGTTATCGTTTTCGGAGGTCTGCTCGCTGTGGTACTGGTTTCCGTGGCTGGTATAACAATCCAGCGCTCCATCACACGTCCATTGGCGATGTTTATG
>DATLVQ010000081.1:0-4418 GCA_035577325.1 Bryobacteraceae bacterium
CGCCTTGAGCCGAGTCACGATTGGCACTCCTGACCGGAGAAATAAATCGGGCCGGAGGGTCGCTCCATAAGCGGCGCGCCCCTCCTGTGGTAATCTACCGCTCTTATGCAACTGACTCTGCAACAGCAGAAGCTGGGCGACGCAGTGGTGGTTCGATGCGCGGGCCGCATCGTTGCCGGAGAAGAAATACGCGCCCTGCAAATGCAGGTCGAGCCCCTGTCGCGCCAGTGCGGGAAAGTTGTGCTTCAGCTTGCGAACGTCAGTTTCATTGACAGCGCAGGGGTCGGCGCGCTGGTGCGCCTGCTAGGTCTGCTGCGAAGCCACGGGTGCGAATTGAGTCTCTGCCAGTTGGCGCCTTGCGTGGAGCGCGTGCTCCAAATCACTCATTTGCTGGACGTGATTCCCACTCATGCTTCGGAGCAGGACGCGATCCGTGGCTCACAGCACACCGCACAATCCGCGGGCCATGCCTCCGCTCCCGCCAAGAACAAGATCGTTTGCACCGACGGTTCCCGCGAGGTGCTGGCGTATCTGACCACGCTGCTCGAATGTGCCGGATATCAAGTCCTGACGGCGCGGCATCCCTCCGATGCGCTCACCCTCGTGAAAGTCACGAACGCCAAAATCCTGATTTGCGGTCCCGGGCTACAAACGAAGCAGCTCGAGATCGAGAAATCACGCAGCGGTATTCCCGTCGTGCGGCTCCTGCACCTTCCCTCCGATTTCTCCACCGCGGACGCCGGCGAGGCGGGCACGAAACTGATCGACCAGATCCGCTCGTTGATGGCTGGGGGACTATAGGACCGGTGGCGCGGCATTTCAAGGACGGGCCACGCCTCGAAAACGAGAAAAGCTTCGGCCTCCCGGCTGGTCAGCTGGGATTTTTAAGGTTCCCCTTGCACCGGGCCAAACGCGGGCGGTGGCACGCGGCGCTTTGAAGCGGCTTCGTAGGCAGAAGCTAGTTTCAAGATGATGTCTTCTTTTCCGGGCTCCGCGCGGAAAACCAAAGAAAACGGGAGGCCGGGCGCGGGCAAGGTTGCGGGCGTGTTGTTGGCCGTCGAAACATATCTCCGTTTGTCGGGACTCAGAACAAAAACGGGATCGTAGACGGTTCGTATGTAGCCGGCGGGAATCAGGACTTCGGTGAGACCGGAAAAGGGTCCCATGCGCAACTCGCCGCGGATGTCATTGGGCGGCTCCGGCTGGCCCGCGAGGCCAATCTTACCGGGCGGAAGTGAATAGTGGATTCGCACGACGGCGTCGAGATGATTTTCGTAGATTACTTTCATTTCCACGCGCCGCAGAAGTTCGCGCATCATGATGTGTTCGTCGATGCCCTGGCGATCTCCAAGCGCGTTGCGCATGTCCTGCATTTCCTCCCAATTCTTGAAAGCGGCGCGCTGATCATCGCCCCAGAATTTTGAACGGGCATTGAGCGCGGGGAAGTCGATCAACGTTTCGGTGAAGCCGCGTTCCTTCCAATCAGCCGCGCGCCGCGAGGCGTACTGGTTGAAATGGAAGGTGAACGCGTTGGGCTCAATTTCTTCTTCGATCGCGCGAATATTCAGGTTTTTCGGAATGGGTACGCGTCCTTCGGCCAATTCGAGCATGTAATCAATGGGCTTCATGGTGCCGGATCCGAGCGTTTTTCCCGGCGCGAATTCCGTGGGTTTGATCTTCGCGGCAAACTCGGGGAATTGGGGCTGGCCGTCGCGCGTGAGGCGATAAAGAATATCCGGGAAAAATACGGGTACAAGCTGTGCCAAGGCTTGCGTATAGGACGGGTTCAATTTCTTCAGGCCGGGGTCTTCCGGCCAGAGGGGATCAATGGATTCGACCAGAGTCGCTCCGAGATAATCGCCCAAAATGGATTTGATTTCCTTGGATGCCGCTTGAGAAATCGGCTCGTCAGCCTTCACTCCGGGAAAAGTCAGCATCGATTCGCGAATGATCCCAATACGCGTGCCGCGCAGAGAGCCGCGCGCGCCCGGCGAAGCTGCGCTGGCTACGTACGGCTTATCCAAGACACTCGATCGTGGAACCGTGGTGAAGATATCGCGCGCATCGTAATATCCGTTGGCTTGATCCTTGAGCGCGTCCAGTACCTTAGCCGCGTCTTTCACCGTGCGGCACATGATGCCCGCGCGATCGAGGTAGATGTCCGCACCGATCGAACCGCCCAGAAATGAAATGAGCGACTTGTGCGGCAAGATCAGCGCCACTGAATTGTGATTGGACGGGCCGCGGCAGGACATGCTGGTTTCTTCACAAAGGCTGCACGTCGTGAGGTTCGCGCTAACCGAAACGCCTGAGCCGGAACTCGAACCCAGGGAAGCGGCGCGAGTCGTGTCGTAAACATCGCTCGGATTTCCCGCCCAGCTGCTGCGCTGGTACCCCTGCGTCGAGACGAATACTTTTACCGGCCGATTCGCGCCACGCACTCCGCCCTCGCCGCCGCGAATGGCGGGAACCGGACGCCCGTTATATTCCGTGTTTGCGGTTTTCGCGTAGATGATGGCGCCTTTTTCACGAAGTTGGGCTACGAGTGTCTGGTCCCGGCCCGGGAAATCGATATCGTAGTTGGCATCCGCGCCGCCGGTGCTGCGCATGTCTTTGGCGTCGTACGAATCCTTGAATGTGAAAACGACACAGTACATGGGCAGCTTCGCCAGATCCGGATTCCTGCCATATTGGGCATCCAGCCCCGCGGCGCGTTCGAGCGCGTCGGGCTGCTTGCGGAATTCTTCGCACACCGCCGGAGAGCCGGGCGGCAGTGGTCCATCGGAAGGACGCCGGTCGCGATCGCCCTTGCAGGTCACCGAGCGCTCGCCGCGGATATTGAGCGTGCCGAGCGCGTTCAGCTGACCGGCGTTGGGAATGCCAACCGTCATACCGTATTGCTGCTGCACAGTTGGATCGGACGCGGTTGGTTCCATGCGGCCAAATTCGATGGGCGGCCCGGCGTACTGATCGAAATTGGGCAGTAGTGTGGAGATGGCTACGGTCTCGGTAGGAAACTTAAGTGGCGAGCCGGCTCGTACGACGCCAGGAGCCGAGGCAACCGGCGCGCCGTCTTTTGTCACTAACATATCTGGGACGCCGTTATAAGCTTTGGCTCGATTGATGTAGAGCTGGACAATTCCGCGGCAGGTGACTTGCCCGTTGCGGATGGCCCGGTGGATGTCATCGATGGTCGCTTCCTGGAGGTGAAAACGGGACTGCTGCGGATGCGCCGCATCGGCAGTCAAGAGCATCGCAGCAAGCAGAAAAAGCGCTCGTTCCGCCCTGAACATGGAACCTCCCATGACTTTCATCGCGCTGGAATTCGCCAAGCTTCACTCAGGATTTTTCGCGGATTCTAGCACAGGACTGTTCGCGGAGGGTGCACGTAACGGACTTTCCACCGATGCTTCCCCCGGCGCCCGGTGAAAGTTTGAGGATCATCTGGAATTTGCGGCAAAGAGGTATAAAATCGGTTAAACGGCGGTCAGGCGTACCAGGGATTCATTTATGCGCTCAAAAACTCCATTGTTCTTATTTCTATTATTTGCGGTGACGGCCTTGCCGGCGCACGCCCAGAGGGGCAGCGGTCCGTCCAACGGATCAGGCGGATCTCGAGGCGGATCCCCAGGGGGCACAATTCCCACGCGGCCCGGCCCACCTCCCATTCAGCCTGGAGCTTATCCCGGGATGCAACCGGGGATGGGACCGGACGTTATGGGACCAATCACGACGCAACCCATGCCGAAACCGGTTGTCGTCGTGGATGAAGCCTGCCTTCCGTGGGATCTTGGCGATATGCGCGGTGCTACCGTGAGCGCTACCCAGCTGGGTGTTCCCGGGAAGGCTCGAAGCCAATACGAAAAGGCCTGCAGCGACTTCAAAAAGAAAAAATGGCCGGAGGCTGAACAGCACGCTCGCGACGCGATTGAAAAGTATTCGAGGTATCCGGCTGCATGGGTGATGCTGGGACAGGTGCTGGAGAGTCAGCAGAAAATGGACGAGGCGCACGAAGCCTGCACCAAGCCCATAAAGATTGATCCGACCTACTTGCCTCCCTATCTTTGCCTGGCGGGACTTCTGGATCACGAGAAAAAGTGGGAAGAGCTGCTGTCCTGGTCCGACCGATTTCTCGGGCTTAATCAGTCCGGCGATTTGTATGCGAATTATTACCGCGGGATCGCCCAGTTTCACCTGCAGAAATTGCCGGAAGCTCAAAAAAGTATATCCCAGGCGATTGGCTTCGATACCGAGCATCATCAACCCGGCCTGTACTTCCTGCTCGCTCAAATTTACGGTGCGCAGGGACATGTGGCCGATGCCGGTGCGCAGATTCAACAATTCGTGAAGTACAGCAACAGCGCGCAGGACAAGGACGACGCCAAGGAATATCTCTCGGAGCTGGAATCACAACAAAA